>NZ_JACJSM010000011.1 GCF_014698145.1 Oscillatoria sp. FACHB-1406
GCCTGGGGAGAGTTCGACCTCTGTCAACTAGACGCAAATCTAGTTGGCAAGTTGTCTCGCTGAATCAGGAATCCCCGTTACTTTAGTACGGGGAGTGTCAACTTACTTCTCTGAGGTTAGAGTGGGAGAGAGATCCGAGCTAAAAAAATCTTGAATGAATTGAAGAGCGCTTTTGATCGGGGGCAAAACGGTATCGGAATTCTCGTTATTCTCAGGCCAATCTCCCGTGTAGTTATTATCCTGAAAATTAGAATAAGAAGAATGACTCTGACGGCGACCGAAGAAAGGATGATGGTAGATATCGAGCGTTTTCTTATCGGAGTTCGTTAAAACGGTATGGGTATAAGCATGAAGGAAACCATCATCGGCGCTCAGAAATTTTTGCTTTTGAGCGCTCAACTCGCGTAACTGTTCGATCGTGCGATTGACGTTCGCGCTAATGAGCCGAAGTTGCTGGTGAATCGATACGCCGAGCGTTTCCAAGCTCTGCGATTGCAGCATTTCCAATAACATCAAGAGATGTTTTTTAGCACTCTCTGCATCTTTAAACGGAAAGATTGCGCAGTAAGCAACGATAAATAATTGCTCGTTATTTTCAACGCGAAACTCCAAATAAGTTCGCCGCGCGCTGACTTCAACACCCGGGGCTTGTTTCAAATCGGGGCAAACTCGGGCGATTTGCTCGTACATTTGAGCGAGAATTAAGTTCGAGGAGAGATTGTAGGGCGAATCCACCATCACTTGAATAGTAGGAAGCGTTTGGTTAAAAAACTTCTGTGCTTTTTCGGGGGTAAGGCGCAAAACTTGAGTGCGATCGCCGCCCGGACTGAGATCGAGCCAGTCGCAGACTAAGCCTTCTGTTTTTAAACCATAACAGGAAACGCCGTGCAGCTTCGTTCCCGTCAGGATAGCCCCGGTTAAATCTGCCCCACCCCACTCAACATCAATCAAGCGCGCTTGGGTTAAATCGGCGTGAACCAGACTGGTATTGACTAAATTAGCATGACTCAAATCTGCCCCTATCAAATTTGCCCCACTCAGTTTCGTCTGGCTTAAATCCGCCCAGCGTAAATTAGCGCCGCTTAAATCCACCCAGCGTAAATTAGCGCGATGTAGATCTGCACCGCTGAGGTTAGCGCGATTGAGATTGGCTTGAGAGAGTTCGGCATCGCGCAAGTTCGCGCCACTCAAATCGGTGCGACTGATATCGGCACTGCTGAGGATAACCTGCTCGAGAATTGCGCCGGTCAGAATCGCATCGCGCAAATTGACTTCACTCAGGTTGCAATAGCTCAAATTTGCACCTCGCAGGGTTGCTTCGCGCAGATCGGTTCCCGTGAGATTGGCGCTGGTGAGATTCGCGCCGCTGAGTTCGGCGCGAACTAATTCGGCGCGCATAATTAAAGCTTCGACTAATTCGGCTTTACCGAGATCGGCGCGAATGAGATTGGCAACGTTGAGGAGGGCGCGATTGAGCTTTGCGCCCGAGAGATTGGCGGCGTTGAGTCGGGCGACATTCAAGCGCGCTCGATCGAGGTTGGCGCGGCTGAGATTAGCACCACTGAGATTGGCAATATTGAGATTGGCACCGCTTAAATTAATCTCGCTCAGTCTGACTCCTCTTAGATTTGCCTCGTTAAGATTGACTCCACGAAAGTCTCGGACTCCCGCTGCGTATTGAGTAATCAGTTCTTTAACATTCATCCTGGCTTTAAGTCGCAGTTGTCGAAGGGTGGGTAGAGCGGCAAAGGTTTAGGTGGGCTGGGATTGCGCGAGAAACTCAATGTATGGTAGCAAGAAGGATGTCTTTTACGGGGCGATGGTTTATGGGCGAAGGCGATTCGCTTTGGGCGCGCCCCCAGAAAAACGGGGTTAAAGAGGCTGTTTTTGGCGCGAGAGAATTTAGGGTAATTTCATGAAAGTTGGGATTGTCGGACTGGGTTTGATTGGGGGATCGCTGGGTTTGGATTTGCGATCGCGCGGGCTGGAGGTTTTGGGGGTTTCCCGCCGCCGTTCCGTTTGCGAAATCGCGCGCGATCGCGGGGCGGTTGACGAAGCGAGCGTCGATTTGGCGCTCTTACAAAAAGCGGACGTTATTTTTATTTGTACTCCCCTGAGTGCGATCGCGCCAACCGTCCAACAACTGATCCCCTTAGTGTCATCTAATACGATTCTTACCGATGTGGGGTCGGTCAAGCAATCGATCGCGGCGACTTGCTCGAAATTGTCGCCAAATTTTGTCGGCGGACACCCGATGGCAGGAACCGCCGAACAAGGGATAGAGGCGGCACAAGCGAACTTATTCGCCGGTGCGCCTTACGTTCTCACCCCCACGGAAACAACGCCTGCTACCGCTCTTAAAGTTGTTGAAGATTTAGTCGGTTTGCTGGACGCTCGCTTGTATATTTGTTCTCCCGCGCGGCACGATCGCGCCGTGGCTTTTATTTCTCATCTACCCTTGTTTGCCAGTGCGGGATTGATCCAAACTTGCCTACGCGAATCGGACTCGGAAGTCTTACAACTGGCTCAAAAGCTTGCTAGTTCTGGTTTTCGGGATACCAGTCGCATTGGCGGCGGCAATCCGGAGTTGGGCGTTGCGATCGCGCGTCACAATCGCCTCGAATTAGCGCGATCGCTCCGTCAATACCGGCAGGTACTCGATACGCTGATTGAAGAGATCGAGGGGGAAAATTGGGATGCGATCGAGCAATCTTTGCAGGAAAATCAAGGCGCGCGCCCCGATTTTTTAAATTAATAGAAAACTTAACGTTCTCCTAGCCCCGCGCTAGAAGATTCGAGTCGGGACGCGGCAAACAGAGTAGCGTTGCCGCGTCGCCAGAGCGAAGCCAGAGTCAAGAACTAACACTTTCGAGCAGTTGCCAGCGATCGCTTTCTGCGATCGCTCGTTGAACCGACTCAAAGATTTGTCGGCAGTGGTTGTCAAGCTGGAGAGGAAGTTCTTCATTTTTAATCACTAAGCTCATGCGGACTTCCCGAGCCGTCGCTGTGGTGCGATCGACTAAAACTTCGGCTGTGACTAGCTTTGAAAAAGCAATATGTCCGGGAACTTCGCGCCCCATTAAATAATCGCCTGCATCGTAAAGAATTTCAAAATTGCAAGATTTTAGAACTTCCCGCAGGGAGGGGAAGAGGTTTTCAATTGGAACTGCTAGCGTAAATGAGCATACATAACGAGCCATATTCTCGACCCCAGAAATCAAGTTTAGGTAGACTCTCCTATCATAATCGAAGCGTCCTGACATCCGATCTCGCAAAGATCGGCATCCAATTCTTTTTTCGCCGACCCATTTCCTTGAAGGTTAATCGAACTTCAGTAAAATTACTGGAAATTCGCAAACTTAGAGGTGGAAGGAAAAAAGCAGGAAAAGCGAGGACGGCAAGATATTATGGAGAGTTGAAGCGAGCCATCAGCCGAACTGACGGCGCAAAGAAAGCAGAAGCAAAAAAAACACTCAAAATCCTTTGCGCTCAACACCTTTCTTAGTGCGATACTCGTCATCCGGATAGTTCGGTCGATTGAAGCGAGGAAAATTTGCGCATGAATGGAAAACTCATTGTATTCGAGGGCGGCGAAGGCGCGGGGAAAACGACTCAAATCGAGAGGACGCGCGCTTGGCTTTCCCGACATCTCCCCCCACACATTCCGCTACTCGTCACGCGGGAACCGGGCGGAACGCACCTGGGGACGAGCATTCGCAGCTTGTTACTCGATCGCGCAACAGCCTCAGAAACGCCCCACAATCGCACGGAACTGCTGCTTTACGCCGCCGATCGCGCCCAGCACGTCGAAACTTGTTTAAGACCCGCTCTGGCTGACAATACGATAATTTTATGCGATCGCTACACGGATTCGACGGTTGCGTATCAAGGGTACGGTCGCGGTCTTAACCTCGAGATGATCGAACAACTCAATCGTATCGCCACGGGAGGATTAAAGAGCGATTTAACCCTGTGGTTGGATTTAGAGGTCGAAATTGGCTTAGAACGGGCGAGACGGCGTTCTGTGCGCGATCGCATGGAAGCGGCAGAATTAACCTTTCATAAGCGGGTTCGCGCTGGGTTCGAGCAACTGGCTGGAGACAATCCGCAGCGTATCGTTCGTATTGATGCGAGTTTGGAGGTGGAGAAGGTGAGCGCTCAAATCGAGAAAGTGCTGCGCGATCGCATTTTATAATGAATAATGAATAGTGAATAATGAATAATTTACAATGGACAATTAATTGATAATGTTCGGAGTCTTTTTGACCCAGACCAACCCTTCAACTTCTGACTGCCTCAACATTATCCATTATTCATTATCTATTATTCATTATCAATTATTTACCACGGATTCCCGACTAAGGTAAAAGCACTCCAATAGTAAGGATGAGTTAAATTGCGATCGCCCAACTGGACTAATTCAGGCGTTAGCGGAAAACTCCCTTGCGGCGTTACTAATTGTCCTTTTTCCAAGCGAACTTTTCCTTGACTCATCGCTAACTGTACCTGCCGCAATGCTTCAGCCTTAATCGATGCCGTTTTCAACTGTTCGTAAAAACCCACCATCAAACCCAGCGTTCCTTCATCGCTGACATACCACAGACTGCCCAGCACTGATTTTACCCCTGCTTGGGCAGCAAGCCCCGCAAATCCGAGTTCCGCGTCGCGATCGCCCAATGCCGTGCGACAGGCACTTAAGACCAACAAATCTACCGGCGGCTGTGCTAATTTGAGTTGGCGAATTCGATCTAAACTCAAGCGCGAATCTCCCCAAAACTGGATGAAAGAATTCTCTGATTTGCCCGAATTGAACTCAGCATGAGAAGCGAGGTGAACGATACTGTAAGGCGTAGCATTGCGCGTTTCAATTAGCTTTTCTTGAGTGAAATCACTTCCTGATAACTCTTCTCCCTTCCACACATTTTGAGTAATAAGTTGCAATTCCAAGGATGCCGCCGGGAGGGGCGGTAAATCGACAAAGGTATCAGAACCCATACCCAGCACGGGTAAATTTTTAATATCGCGGTAGCGCGTATCGACGAGCGATAGACTCGGCATCAATCCGACGCTATACTGTTCGATGATGAACTTGTTGCCATCGTGAAGCGCTGCAACGGGGAGCGATCGCAACCCAGCATCCAAAATAAAAGAAATATTCGTAATTTCCCGCAACTTTAACTGTTCCTGCACGGGTGCAATTATCCAGTCGTACAACTGTTTTGAAGGCGCGAGATAAGCAGTTCGACGACTAACATTCGTCACAGCGCTGCGAAATCGATTGGCAACTTCCATCACTTGCGCGCGCGTCACGCCCTCGATTCGGCGGCGATAAGGAGTTCCTTTTGCCGTAACCATCATTAACTCTAATTCATCCGTATCCGGGTTTGTTCGGTTCGCATCAATGGGGACAAAAGTCACATAGAGAATAGCGGGTTTTTCTCCAGTATTATCTTCAATATCGTGTAAAATTTCCCGAACGTTATCGAGAGAACTAAAATGAATTTCTGCGCTGCCTCCGTAGCCAACAAAATCGTTAGTAAAGCGTTCTTCGATACCCTCTAGCGTACTCGTTGTAACTTCGGGGGTTGGTTGCTTGAGTACATCGCTACCGCCGCCACAATAAGGAGGACAAGTATCTAAGGGGAATCTAAGCGGGCTGGGGTTGGTTGGAATATCGTTATTTGGGTTTGGGGGGCGATCGGGGTTTGGGGGGCGATCGGGGTTTTGAGCGAGATTAACTTGAAGTTGTACCGATTGCGAGTTAGAGAACGGAATGCGATCGTCAGCCACGACATCAAATAAATTAACCAATCCCGTAAAATTAGAATCGGTAGTAAAGCTTAAAACATCGCCAACTATCAACTTTTGCGACGAACCCGCCGTCAAAACGATTGAACTTCCACCGCGAAGTAACGTCAGCGTTCCCGTCCCCGTAATGTTACTAATAACGATGGAATTATTAATAAAATCATCTAAATTAGCATCCGTTACTTGCTTTTCAATATCGGCAAAAGTAATTTGAAAAGATTGACCGGGTTGTAAAGTGGTTACGGGATTGGTAAATGGTGCAATAACGGGAGGCGTATTAATCGAGGTAATCGTAATATTCGGCTGCGGCACGTCGGAACCTCCCGTCGGTTTCATGTCAAAAGAACCCGCAGCCAGAGGAGTTCCATCCGTATTAATCGCCCCTGCCAACCCATTAACGCTCGTCGCATCCCCGATAATGAAGGGATCGTTATTCGGTCCGCCATCGTGCTGAATTGTCACCGTCCCCGCAATTTTCGGTCCACCCGTTACAATTCCTTGGGTATCAATCGTTGTCCCTGCCCCCGTTCCCCGCACTCGCCCAGTCGCAAGGACATCCACCTTACCGCCTTGCCCCGTACCCGTAGAATCACCCTGTCCCGTTGTTGTAATGCTGGTAAATTGAATATCGCTACCGGGAGTTGGTTCCGATTTCAGGCTGACATCTCCCCCTCGTCCATCTGCCGAACCTACACTAATATTGTTTCCGATTGCGGCTGAAGTAATCGCGCCTGCATTAATCGTGCTACCCGATGCCAAAGTAATGTCACCCCCTCGAGCGCTTACTGGCCCTAAACCGTTTGCACTAGCAGTAGAAGCGATCGCACCGACATTCATGGCGCTGCCCGATATCAGTTTAATTTCGCCGCCTGTGGCTATTGCCGTCGTTCCAGAACCGCTTAGTGAGGCTGTAGCCGTAGAAGTAATCGCGCCTGCATTAATCGTGCTACCCGATGTCAAAGTAACGTCACCCCCTTTAGCTACCGTTCCATAACCGCTTCCTGTAGCAATGGTAGTAATCGTGCCTGTATTAATAGCGCCGCCTGCATCAATCGTGACTATACCACCCGTTGCTGTAACCGGACTCGACGCTGTGGTAGTCGCAGAAGTATTAATATCCCCGGTTGTCACGCTACCTCCAGCGTTTAAACGAATATCTGCCCCTATTACTTGAGGGTCATTACTACCAAAACTCGTGTTAATGTTACCAATCGCGATATTATTTCCCGCAGTAATCTCAATAAAACGCCCACCCGTAGCGTCTCCTTCTAAGGCAATACTTTGTCCCGCACCGTTAAAGTCTCGTAACGCGCTGAATGAGATGCTGGTAACCGACGTAGGGCTAAAATCTAACGAAGTATTGAGGTTGATATCGCGACTGGCTTGTAAGATAATATCGCCTGATAAAGACAGTAATTTAGTCGCGCCGATGGTAAAGTCCGTAAAAGCATCTACATCACCCGCCAAAATTTGATTATCGTCGAGTTGAGCATCATCCGCCCCTGCACCCGCAATAATATTAATATCTCTGGGGTCGAATAAAATTGTACCGAGAAGACCGTTACTCGCTCCTGCATCCGCATTTCCATTAAAGACTAATTTGTCTTTCCCGGAAATTTCAATAAAACCGCCGTTGCCTGAATTAATGCCCCCTCTGGCGCTAGCACTTCCATAAAATCCGGTCACTTCGTTCGACCAATTGATAATTCTGCCGCCGTTCCCGTTCAAACCGGCATTAGCATTTAAAACTGAATCTTGGCTGACATAAGTTCGCGCCGCATTGGGAACATTCCCCTGTCCTTGGTAATCGCCACCGATACGAATATTGCCGCCGCTGCCCTCGCTTCCCGAAGCATTTAAGTTCGCGCCGATTAGGGCTATCTTTTGTCCCAATACGTCAATATTTCCGCCAGAGGTTCCACTCGCATTGAGGCTTCCGGAAATAACTGTCGTTCCGTTTGTCGTTGGAATCGTGCTTCCGGAACTCGCTAACTGAACTTGGTTACTCGCGTTAAGGGTTAAGCCAGTATTTACATTTTGAGTGGCGGAACTGGTGAGGAGTTGGGGCAGTTGTAAGGCGTTGAACGGGAGAACTTGACCGTTAAGATCGCGAGGCGGCTGAATTTCGAGACTGAGGAGGGATCCGGGTTGAGAAATTTTGACGGAACTACTACCGGGAATCGCTGCAATTGCAATATTTCCAGCATTCGCAGTTAGCGTTCCCGTATTAACAACGGTTCCGCCTAATAAACTTAAGTTTTTTCCGGCATCGACGGCTAAGTTTCCAGCATTGACAATTGCACCCGCTGAGGAGGAGTCGAACGCAAATTGATTGGGCGTACCGTTTAAAGCGAGGTAATTATTATCGCCAAACGCATTAAACCAACCGCCATTATTGAAGCCGATTCCTGTTGCTGTTGTTGCGGTGAAATCGGCTGGGACATTCAAACTCGCTCCCGCACCAAAGATGATTCCAGCCGGATTCATTAAGTAGAGATTGGAGTTGCCGCCGCTAACTTGAATTAAGCCGTTAATCACCGATGGATCGCCGCCGGTAACGCGCGCTAAGATATTCGCGATACTCGGATTCGAGAGAAAATTGGCAACGCTATTAGCATCGAGATTAAAGGCTTGAAAGCTATGAAATAAGTTGGCTTTATCTGCCGATAGACTACCGCCGAAAATATCGATACGGTTGCCGTTGACTAAAACCTGCGTTCCTGTAGCATCAGCAGCGGGGACAATCGTTTGGGCTAAAGCTGGAGGCGCAAAACACGCTGCCCGCACCCAAAACCCAAGGAGTAAGCCAAACCCGTAACACCCAGAAAAAAAGGAAGATTTCATACAAAAAATCGTTAGGAACGTTTAGGAATTTTTAGCAGCGCGAGTATCTAACATCTAAGCTGTTTTCTTGGCTTTGAATTTTTTTTTGGAAGAAGAATGAATGCGAGCAAGTGTTAACATACATCTATAGCAGCGAACGGCAAGTAGGTAAGCGTGCTTTTGCGTTGGTTTTGATGAAACCGAGAACGGTTTTAGCGGAACAATTTGAGGAAGGAAACTCTTTAGGAAGAAAAAGACGCTAGCTGGCAGATGCAGTCAGGTCTATAAATATCCTTGAAAAGGCGTGAGAGGCTTTCAAGGATTTTAAATTTTTAATTCTGCCCAGCACGCTTATATTTATTTTCTATCGTAACCAGTGAAGAGTAAGATCGCCTATAGGGTTTACCCAAAAAATACATGAAAAAGAACCGCAGTTGTAATCTAGGGGCTGCGGTTCGAGTCTGAAGGAGTATTTAAGGAGTATTCAACCTAATGGCGATTGTAAAATAGATGTCGAACAAAGTAAGGCTGGTTACAGTTTTGGAAACAAGGGGCTAGGAGACTACGATCGAGCGTTCCGATTGGCAGGGGGTTTGCTGAGTACGTTTGCCGAACGTAGGGGGTGGTAAACCCAATTTTTTTGATAATTTATATAGAATAGGAGCAAGCGGTTGACGATAGTGGCAGCGATCGCTGCATCTATACAGTATTGGGATATACCTTTTGCTTATGCCTTCTTGTCCCCAGTGCGATAACCCCGTTACCACCGACGCGCTGCGTTGTCCTCACTGCAACGAGACGCTGAAAGCCTTCGGACATCCGGGAATTCCTTTACATCGCGCGACAAAGCAAGCTTCTTTGTGCGAGAGTTGTCTGTACGATCGAGATGATTCTTGTACGTTTCCCCAGCGTCCCGATGCGAAAACTTGTACGCTGTATCGAGATGTCTCGCAATTACAACCGGAAACCGAACGGGTAACATACCGCGTTGGAGGAATGGCCGGGTTGAAGGCGTGGTGCGACCTCAATCGGGGTTGGTTAATGGCGGGGGGACTATTGGGCGCGAGTCTTTGGCTGGCTTTACGCTAATCCACCTATCGAGCCACATTGCATACAAAAAGTCAATAGTTAAAAATTACTTGTAACACGCGCTCCAAATTGTCTAAGTCTCCGACAATGCGCCGCACGGGTTCGGGCAGAACTCGCACAAGGGTAGGAGTTGCGGAAACTTGATTCGACTCTGCTTCTTCGGGATGCTTGTAAATATCGATCACTTTCAAGGTATAGGGATAAGGCAGTCCGGTTTCTAAAAGCTGATGGATTCGTTGCAGAGTTTTCTCGGTTGAGGCACTGCTACCGGAAACAAACAACCGCAGCACGTAGCCGGGAGTCTCGGAATGCGCCTCATTTGCACTCACCCGACTTCGCACCGCTCCCTTCAAGCTCGAGTCGTTTTGATAATTGACGATTAATTCGCGTTCCTCCCACAGTTGCGGAAACTCGGAGCGATAGGATTCGAGGAGGGTTGGGTCGCAGGAAGCGTCTTGCCAGGGCGCAATCTGCCAGACTAAATTTCCCGTTCCGAAGACAGCATTGAGCAGGGTTTGATGATGCTGGACGGGCGGATGGACTTCAGCAAAGATTTCAATCTCTTTCGTTTTCGGATTGAGCCAGCGGTCTAGGGTAGCGGTGTAGCCTGGAACGAGAAAGTGCGGCGGTTCGGGCAGCCCAAAAATTTCCTGGAGAGCGCTACAGAGTTGAAAATGCCATCGACCCTGTTTTTCAGGATCGAGGCAATAGACGAGATCGCCGCCGGGGGTAAACAGGGCGATTCCTTTGAATAATTCGGGGGTGCGATCCGGTACGGAGCCGCGTAACGGTGCGCGACTCGGATCGAGGGAAGATGAATACATATTGCGATCGCAAGGGCATGGTTCCTTAAGGTTAGCGCGTCTATTCTTCAGTGGCGCACGCCGCACCTGACTCGGCAACTCATACCCTTGCTCCGACCGTCTTAGATACGACCGCGCAGCATCATAGACATTTCGTTGGTTGTCGGCGAACATTCCAAGGCTGTTTCCTCAGTAATGCGCCCTTCTTGATAGAGATTGAACAGCGATTGGTTCATCGTAATCATACCGTCGAATTCCCCATCTCTCATCAACTCGTGCATCTCTTCGTAATTGCCTTTACGAATATACTCTTTCATCGTTTCCGTATTCACCAAGATGTCGTGGTAAGCGGCGCGCTTACCGTCGGTGGTACGACACAACCCTTGGGCGATCACCGCAACCAACGATTCGGCAATGGCAACCCGCATGGCATCCTGTTCTTCAGCGGTGTACAACGTCAGAATCCGCTCGATGGTTTTGATGGCGCTGTTGGTGTGCAGCGTTCCCATAACCAAGTGACCCGTTTGCGCTGCTTTGAGGGCGGTGTTCACTGTGCCTTTATCCCGCATTTCCCCCACCAGAATGATGTCGGGGTCTTCCCGCAAGGAGGCCTTAAGCGCGTTATCGAATAACAGCGTGTGTTGTCCGACTTCCCGCTGTTTAATTAACGATTTCCGGCTTTTATGCACGAATTCAACCGGATCTTCGATGGTGATAATGTTTTTGGCGTGTTCTTTATTGATGTAATCGATCATCGCGGCCAAGGTCGTCGATTTCCCGGAACCCGTCGGCCCTGTTACCAACACCATGCCTTTGTGCGCGTCGGAGATATCCCGGAAAATTGGCGGCAAACGCAATTGGTCGATGGTGAGAATTTTTAAGGGAATCAACCGCATGACGATCGCGGGGCCGGTGAGAGAATCAAATACGTTAATCCGCACCCGCGCGAATTCATACTGCGTCGCGCCGTCGTATTCTTTGGTATCTTTGAAGCGCTGAATTTCTTGGTCGGTGAGAACTTCGTGCAACCAACTGTAGAAGGTGTTTTCGTCGGTTTCGGGGTACTCGGTCACTGAGATTTCGCCGCGATCGCGCATTCGCGGCACTTCACCCACCCCGAGGTGAATATCTGAAAAGCCTTTCTCGTGGGCTTCGTGGACAAGCTCGTTTAAAGTCGGATTTCCCGGCGAACGCTGCGGTTTGTTCGATTGCGCTGGCGCGGCTGCCGGTTGCGCGACCTGCCCTCGTGCGGGCGGCGCGCTCGGACGCGGCATCATTGGCGGTCTTGCGGGCATGGCCTGCGTCATCTGTCGCGTTACGTCGGATGCACCTCTGGCCCCAGCGATTCCTCCTGGTGGAGGAGCAGGCGGGCGGCCCATTGCTGGCGGAGGGGGGACGGCTGGACGCTGGGGTTGTCGTTCTGTCATGTTTCAACTACCGCGCTTTTTTTGAAATGGATGGATACAGACTGATTTAGGGAGGACTTACGCGAAAAAAACCCGATGGCAATGGAAAATCGTTAAGTTGGCCACAGAGCGACGAATAAACCCGGTTTTTGGTCTCGTCGTGCTATAAGTCCCGATCGAGCAAGTTGAGTTCATTCAATCATAACTAAATCCTCGATCGCGAATCCTACTTCTGCCTCCTTAACGTTCCATTTCTGAGAAATATTACCCTTATTGTTACAAAATATTAACTTCTCCATCAAGGCTATTTCAGGGGTCGCGATCGCGACTCATTTTCTCCGTACCGAGAGTTAGGAGAGGCAATACCTTGGAATGCTCGGGAAGGCTCGATCTTTGACCCGAAGCGCGATCGCGGGTAGCCCTCCGAAAAAACCCGGTTTTTGAGAACCTTATACCCATTAAAAATTAAAAAGGAAGAAACCTAGATATATTAGGGGTTTCAGCCTCAAGATGTGTCGTCCGAACTCGGAGAACTGGTATTATCGCCTGCGGTTTTCCCGGAATTGTGCCGAGCTTGTATTAACTTTAATTAAAAATCGCTCATCTAACTTGAAAAACTCCTACAATCTATAAAGATTCTCGCGTGTCTGTGAGGGAAGACATTCGCGGAAGTTAAAAATGCACAAAATGCAAAGTTTTTAAGGTTTTAAAAAGTCGATCTGTATGGAAGCGTGAGAGCATCTCGCTGACTCATCGGACTGATAGATTCATCGAGAAATTTTTGGTGAATCGAAAGCAAGTTTTCATGAATTTTACATTATCAAAAATTCTTTAAATTGAGAGGAAAAGATCGCCGTGTTAGTCCAACACAAAATCCTGGCCCCGAAATTCGCCTTACCTCCGCTCAAAAGCTTTTTATTGTGGAGCGCAACGCTAGCAGCTTTCTCGCTTGCCTTGAGCGTTCCGGTGGGATTGCTCGTCTTAGCAATCGCGGCGTTCTCTGCCCTAACTGGGTTCTTCGGGCTGCTGAACCCAATCGCGATCGCAGCCAGTAGTTTCGTAACTTTAAACCTTCTTTTTATTATTATCGGTGCTGCGATCGCGAGTAAAAAAGGCTTATATCCCCATCAAGTCCGATGGCTGAATTGGCTCAATCCTAAACTTCCCTTCGCTTGTCCGTTAACCTGCGAACTTGCCTCTGGCAATAAAGAGTAGCTCGAGCCTACCAAAAGAGAGACGCTTTTTGCTCGATCCGCCAGCATAATAGGAATTTGGTCAGTATAGATATTATAGGGATAGCAAAATTACTACTCTACAGTTTGAACCTGCCTCTAAAACGACGAGCGCGATCGCGAATCTTGTCGCACGAGCGTCAGAGTTAGCGGAAGAATTCGCGGCAGGGGCGGCAGCAGTGGATTATAACGGAGCCTTTCCCGTCGTAGAATTCGATGGGATTGCTGCTGCTGGTTTGCTCGCTGCCCCTTTACGTCCTGCTCTGGGCGGCTGCGGTTTAGGAATCGACGCTCGTTTTACCCGCGAGTTATTATTAATCCTTAAAGCGATCGGACGCGGCAATCTCGCGGTCGGTCGCGTTTATGAAGGTCATGTTAATGCCTTACAATTAATTCAAACTTTCGGAACTCCCGAACAAATCGATCGCTATGCCAGAGATGCGCGCGATCGCCACAAAATTTTTGGAGTCTGGAACGCCGAAGATAGCGAAGGTTTAAATATTGTTCCCCTCGGAGACGGACGCTATCGCCTCGCCGGTTCAAAAACCTTTTGTTCTGGGGCGGGTTACGTCGATCGTCCCTTTGCTAACGGTAAGTTGCCCGATGGTTCCTGGCAAATGTGCATCGTGCCGATGGATGAAGTGCATACTGAAAGCGATCCCTCTTGGTGGCAACCGGCGGGAATGCGTGCCACCGCTAGCTACAAAATCGATTTTACTGGAGTGGAACTCGATCGCGCCGATTTAATCGGAGAACCGGGCGATTATATGCGCCAACCCTGGCTGACAGCGGGAGTCGTTCGCTTTGCCTCAGTACAGTTAGGTGCGGCGGAAGCCTTGTTCGATCTGACGCGGGAATTTATTCGAGGGGAAAATCGTACCAGCTATCCCTTCCACCAAGAACGACTCGGACGCATGGCGATTGCTATAGAAACGGGCAACTTATGGTTGCGCGCAGCAGCAGAATGCTTAAGCGACTACGATCCTCAGTTTGCTGGGGAACCGAACCAGGTTTGCGCTGAAGCCGACAGACTGCTGGCTTATGCAAATATGATGCGAACCACCGTCGAGCAGGTTTGTATGGATGCGATTCAACTGTGCGAGCGATCGGTTGGGACTCGCGGTTTGCTGCCCCCCAATCCCATCGAGCGCATCGTTCGCGATTTAACCTTGTATTTGCGACAACCCGCTTACGATGCGGCTATTGCAGGGGTGGGCGCTTATGTTTTGGCGAGTGAAACGCCCGTCGAGCGACTGTGGAAATTCTGATGAGTGCTTATTCCTTTGTAACCGAACCGGATTTGAAGTCGTTGCAGTTGGAATCGGTAGCCGAGCCGATTTTGGTTGTTGCGCCGCATCCGGATGACGAGACGCTGGGCTGCGGCGGCGCGATCGCGCAATTGCGATCGATGGGGAAATGCGTGCGCGTGCTAGTCGTCAGCGACGGTACGATGTCGCACCCCAACTCTCGCAAGTATCCGCCCCAGAAACGGCGACAACTTCGGGAAGGGGAAACGATCGCGGCGCTGGCATTATTAGGGGTTGAAGCCGATAAGATTGCCTTCTTGCGGCTGCCGGATGGGGCAGTGCCTACCGTTGCACCGGAAACCGAAGCCACGGCGGACGCGATCGCGCGCTGTCGGGCTTATTTGAGCCAATATCCGCCCGCAACCTTATTTTTACCCTACCAGTTCGATCCGCACCCCGACCACCGCGCGACGTGGCAATTGGTGCAAGCTGCCCTGCGAGCGCTTTCTTCTACGGCGTGCTGGCTCGAATATCCAATTTGGGACTGGGATCCGCAGCAAGGACAGCCTTTTGATTTGGAGCAATATCGAGCTTGGCAGGTTGAGATTGGCGAAGGACTTGGGTTGAAAAAAGACGCGATCGCCTGCTATCGCTCGCAGCTTGGCGGTTTAATCGACGACGATCCCGATGGCTTTCAATTAACCCCAGAATTAATCGCTAGCTTTACCCAACCTCTAGAAATTTATCTCGAGCCTTACACTTCCATTCTGGATTGCTAATAAATCTACAATTACGAATTACAAACCTTTAACTCCCTTGCTAAGTTAACCTATCGCTCCCCAATTACGAATTACGAATTACGAATTAATTTATGACCATTGAACGCTCCTTATCTGCCGATTATTTTGACAACCTGTATAGTGCCGATCCCGATCCTTGGAAGTTTGAAACCAGCGCTTACGAAGCTCAGAAATATGAGGCGACTATCGCGGCACTAAACCGCGATCGCTACCCATCTGCCCTTGAAATTGGCTGTTCCATCGGCGTTTTAACTGAAAAGCTGGCTGCACGGTGCGATAAGCTCCTCTCGCTCGATGTCTCCAGTCTAGCCCTAGAAAAAGCGATCGATCGCTGCCAAAATTCACCGCACGTCCGCTTCCAAGTTCTCAACGTTCCTAAGCAATTCCCAGATGAAACTTTTGACCTAATTGTTGTCTCGGAGGTTGGTTATTATTGGTGTTGGGAAGATTTAAAATTAGCGCAGGAAAAGATTTATTCTTCTTTGACTCCGAAGGGACAACTTTTACTCGTTCACTGGATTCATGACGCACCCGATTATCCTTTACGGGGCAACCATGTCCACGATTCATTTCAGGAGTTTGCCGCCGGTCGGTTGCACCAATGTACGAGCCAAAGAACCGATAATTACCGCTTGGATTTATACGAAAAGATAGAGTAATCTATTTTTGGATTCTGTTGATAAATTTTATCTCAAGAATTGTAGGGACGTTGTATACAACGTCCCTACGAGTTAGGGTCTGTAGTAGACAGTCTTCAATTGGGCAGTAAAAATCTCCCTATCTGCCCGTTTGCCCCATTGAGCCTGAAGTCGTTCAGCCGAAGCCGAAGATCGGCGATCGCGACTTCAATATTAACCGCCGTCCATTGCTGCTGCCACAGACCGCGAGCGTGCTGTGCTTGTTTGAGGTAATGGTAAAATGCCTGAAAAGAGCCAGATCGCGCGATCGCTCCCTTAATTTGTTCTGGCATAATTGCGAAACGCTCGGCCAATTGAACCACCGTGCGATCGCAACAAGGTTCGCCCTTAGCCACGCGCTCCCACAACAAGCGCAACTCGCGTTTGGCGTGCAATCTGGCCTCAATGGCTTCGACTGGCTCCACTAAAAACGCCTGTCCTCGCTCTCCCATGTTCTGCCAAACGCTTAATTGATTGGCTAAACCGAGATTCGTGCGTCCGGTTTGTCGCGCCGAAGTCGTAACGCGCATTAAAGGGCTATGGCGCAAGCGCGCCCCCGCTTTCACCAGCGCCTCGCGAAAGGCCACATCTTCAGGCGTTCGTACTAATGGCATCCCGCCCGCTCGCGCATACATCGCACAAGTGACAGCAAAATTAGCCCCAAAAAATTGATAGTGACGCGGCGCGCAGTCGAAAGGATCGGGATCGATACAATCTTCAAGCTGCGTCATCAAGGAATGATAGCCCACCGCTCGCAAGTAGGAAGCGCGGGCGTGAGAGTCGAGCGCCGCACGTCCCGCCGCATCGACGACAATGCGCCCGCCAATCGCATCGGCTCCGTGGGAGATTTCGCGCATAATTGCAGCAATCCACCGAGAATCGACTTGCGTATCGCCATCGGTAGAAGCAATAACGCCGCGCGGGTGAAATCGCAAGCGTCGATAGGCTTCGTCTAATAATAATTGTCGGACGCGACCGATATATGCTTCTTCAGGGGGAAGAGTTCGCTCGACAAGATGCAAGGCAAATTCCGGATGCTGGCGGGCGAAACGGCGGACGATTTCGGCGGAATCATCGGTGCAATTATTCGCAAAGACGATGACTTCATAACGCTTGTGGTTGAGCGTGCGCCCTTTAAAATCCTTTTGCTCGAACAAAGCGGCGAGGGTGGCAGGCAACGTTTCGGCTTCGTTGCGGACGGGAACAATTGCGCACACCTCGCAGTCTTTCAAGGGAGGAGATGCAACGAGGCGATCGCCATTCGTGAAAGTTTTTTGAGCGGTTGGAAAATTGAATAATGTTTTGACGGACACGGGAAGTGTGGAGGAGAAATAGTGAGGGATCGAGTAAAACCACCTCTAGGTTAAGAGTTAATTCGTACTAAAAAAATCGCTCCTCTGAAGGATTGCATGAAGGGAAGATCGCTTTATACTCGAGCTTCGATCGGCTTTTTCAAACAGCGTCTAAATGGGTTGGCGAATATTTGGAGCCGAGACTCCAACATTCAGATAAGATGGATGCGGCAAAATCCAACCCTTAACTCCGCATGACCACTTCCGCTCCCCTCGATCTTTGCATTACCCTCGGTACGCGACCGGAAGCGATTAAACTCGCCCCCGTCATCCAACAATTTCAAGCCCACCGCGCCTTTAGAACCCATATCGTATTGACCGGACAGCATCGGGAAATGGTCGATCGCGTCATGGAACTCTTTGATTTGACCGCCGACCGAGATCTCGCGATCATGCAGCCGCAGCAGACTCTCACCGATATTACCTGTCGCAGCTTGCAAGGACTCGAAGGCATTTTTGAAGAAATTCAGCCCAAAATGGTCATCGTTCAGGGCGACACGACCACCGCTTTTGCTGCCACTTTAGCGGCTTTTTACCAAAAAATCCCGGTTGGTCATGTGGAAGCGGGATTGCGCACTGACGATCTTTACAATCCTTATCCCGAAGAGGTCAATCGGCGCTTGATTTCTCAATTGACTCAGTTACACTTTGCGCCGACTCCTCTAGCGGTGGAGAATTTACAGCGTTCTGGAGTCATCGGCAGCATCCATCATACTGGCAATACGGTTATTGACGCACTGCTCGAGGTCGCTCAGAAACAGCCAGAATGTAACGTTCCGGGGTTGGATTGGAGCAAATTCCGCGTCTTGCTCGCAACCGTCCATCGTCGCGAGAATTGGGGCGAACCGTTGCAAGATATCCTAACGGGATTTTCTAAGATTTTGGAAGCATTTCCCGATACGGCACTGTTGCTGCCGATGCACCGCAATCCTACCGTGCGCGAACCGATTCAAGCCGTGCTGGGGGAACATCCCCGCGTCTTTTTGACCGAACCGCTGGATTATGGCGAGTTAGTTGGGGCGATTCAGCGCTGTTACTTGCTGCTGACCGATTCTGGGGGATTGCAGGAGGAAGCGCCGAGTTTGGGCAAACCCGTGCTAGTGTTGCGGGAAACGACGGAGCGACCGGAAGCGGTGACGGCGGGAACGGCAAAGCTAGTGGGGACGGAGCCTGAAGCAATTGTAGGCGCGGCGGGGGAATTGTTGCGCGATCGCGCCGCTTACGAAAAGATGGCGAATGCAATTAATCCCTTTGGCGATGGCAAGGCTTCCGCACGAATTGTTGACATTGTTCGGGATTTTTTAAAGCGTTAAACGAAGGTAAAAATTGAGTTTTTCCCTGAGATTTTCTCGTTTATAATTGCAATCATTAGGGTGCAATGCTTGCGCTTATTTAAGGTCTCTCTCGTTAACGTTAAGAAGCGATTTTTTTTAAAAAAAGGGGCTTGACTTTTTGTTTCGGTTTGGGTATTATTATCTTAACAATGGAGTGGTTGAAACAAAATTTTTGTGCAACCACTCCATTATGTATATATTAGGTTGTCAAGCCCCGAAAGTCAAGCGCGATCGCAAAAATTTTTGGTTCCCCACTCGAGAGTAATTCCCGACAATCGTAACGCGATCGGGCTTCATTCTTGAAGAATAAAATGTTTGATTCTTTTTGTTTAAAATTAGTCGGGATGAATGTCTAGAGTTCCCGAACGAATGTATTAAGCCAGACGAAGGTACGGGAGTAGATATAGCGTTTTTCCTTTGCGTCAGGTACAGTTCCAAAAATCAAATCGGTAGGGGCGCGGATTTCGAGGTCGCCTCGAAATTAAACGCCGCCCCGTAGGGGCGAATGGTATTCGCCCGCTGGGTGTACCTCATTCATGTGAAAACTGTTATATCGCAATCGCATCGCTAGATTTAAAGAAGATGATTGTGTGCAACCATGATGGAGATTTATTTTTAGTAACTCTCTAATATCCGCCGTAGTAGATTAGCCCTCTCGCACGCATTCGCCCCTTTATACGCTGTCCCGCGTTCGCCATCCCCAGTTGAGATGCGGGGTTTCTCGCGACTTAAGCTAAATTATTGGGTAGAATTTTAAGCATATCCGTTTGCCGCAGCGAATTTTTCCAATGAATAGCCTCTTCCTCAACCGTCTCCATAGTCCAGAACGCCCCGTCCTCGTTTTTGACGGTGCAATGGGAACCTCTCTGCAATCCCAAAATTTAACCGCAGAGGACTTTGGGGGCGCGAATTATGAAGGCTGCAACGAATACCTCGTCCATACCAAACCCGAGGCAATTACCAAGGTGCATCGCAGCTTTTTAGAAGTGGGTGCAGATGTCATCGAAACTGACACCTTTGGCGGAACTTCTATCGTTCTGGCAGAATACGATCTGGCTTCCATCGCTTACGAGCTTAACAAGAACGCAGCAGAATTAGCCAAACGGATTGCTGCGGAATATTCTACCCCAGAAAAACCCCGTTTTGTCGCCGGTTCGATCGGGCCGGGAACCAAACTTCCAACTTTAGGACATATTGGCTTCGAGACACTCAAAGATGCTTACGTCGTCCAAGCCGAAGCGTTATTCGACGGCGGGGCAGATTTGTTATTAGTTGAAACTTGCCAGGATGTGCTGCAAATTAAAGCAGCATTGAATGCGATTGAAGAAGTATTTCGCAATAAGGGACAGCGCTTGCCGTTAATGGTATCGGTGACGATGGAAGCGATGGGAACGATGCTTGTCGGAACGGAGATGGCGGCGGCTTTAACGATTCTGGAACCCTACGCGATCGATATTTTAGGCTTAAACTGTGCCACCGGCCCCGACAAGATGAAAGAACACATCAAATACTTGTCGGAGAACTCTCCTTTTATTATTTCTTGTATCCCGAATGCCGGTTTGCCGGAAAATGTCGGCGGTAAAGCGTACTATCGCCTCACGCCGATGGAATTGCGCTTAGCTTTAATGCACTTCATTGAAGATTTGGGCGTACAAATTATTGGCGGTTGTTGCGGAACTCGTCCGGATCACATCGAACAGCTTGCCGAACTTACCCAAGGTTTGAAACCAAAAGAACGGCATCCTCATTACGAACCTTCTGCTGCTTCGATTTACAGCCCTCAGCCCTATATCCAAGATAATTCCTTTCTCATTGTCGGCGAAAGGTTGAATGCTAGCGGCTCGAAAAAGTGTCGCGATCTCCTCAACGCGGAAGACTGGGATGGCTTGATTTCTTTGGCGAAAGCGCAGGTTAAAGAAGGCGCGCATATTCTCGATGTCAACGTCGATTATGTCGGACGGGATGGCGTGCGCGATATGCACGAACTGGCTTCGCGCTTGGTTAACAATGTCACGCTTCCTTTAATGTTAGACTCGACGGAATGGGAGAAAATGGAAGCGGGCTTGCAGGTAGCAGGCGGAAAGTGCATTCTTAACTCCACGAACTACGAAGATGGCGAACCGCGCTTCTATCAAGTATTAGATTTAGCGAAAAAGTTTGGCGCGGGCGTAGTTGTTGGAACGATTGATGAAGAGGGGATGGCGCGCACAGCAGATAAAAAGTTTGAGATTGCAAAACGCGCCTACGATGCTGCGATTGCCTATGGTTTGCCGCCCTACGAACTCTTTTTCGATCCTTTAGCGCTGCCAATTTCTACCGGAATTGAAGAGGATCGGGAAAATGGAAAGGCAACGATTGAAGCGATTCGTCGCATCCATGAAGAGTTGCCGGGATGTCATATTATTTTGGGTGTATCGAATATTTCTTTCGGCTTAAATCCGGCAGCAAGGCAGGTTTTAAACTCCGTTTTTCTCCACGATGCAATGGCGGTCGGAATGGATAGCGCCATTGTGAGTGCGAGTAAGATTTTACCGTTAGCAAAGATTGAGGAAGAACACCAACAAATCTGTCGCGATTTAATTTACGATCGCCGTCAGTTTGAGGGGGAAGTTTGTACTTACGATCCGCTGACGAAGCTGACGACTTTGTTTGCTGGGAAAAAGCTAAAAAAAGAAGACGCGATCGATAAAAATCTGCCGGTAGAAGAACGCCTTAAGCAGCATATCATCGATGGCGAACGCATTGGCTTAGACGAAGCTTTAACTGAAGCACTCCAAAAGCATCCACCTTTACAAATCATCAATACCTTCCTCCTCGATGGGATGAAAGTAGTTGGAGAATTATTTGGTTCCGGACAAATGCAACTTCCATTCGTCCTGCAATCCGCCCAAACCATGAAAGCGGCTGTCGCTCATTTAGAACCGTTCATGGAAAAGGATGAAAGTAGCGGGAATGCGAAGGGAACGGTTGTCATTGCCACGGTTAAAGGCGACGTTCATGATATTGGTAAAAACTTGGTTGATATTATCCTCTCAAACAATGGTTATAAGGTTGTCAATTTAGGGATTAAACAACCAGTTGAAAACATCATTCAAGCCTACGAAGAACATCAAGCCGATTGTATTGCAATGAGTGGCTTGCTCGTAAAATCGACGGCTTTCATGAAAGAAAACTTAGAAGTTTTTAACGATCGCGGAATTACCGTCCCCGTCATTCTCGGCGGCGCAGCCCTCACGCCCAAATTTGTGCGTGAAGACTGTCAAAATACTTACAACGGGCAAGTTATTTACGGTAAAGATGCCTTCTCTGACTTGCATTTTATGGACAAACTCATGCCTGCCAAAAATGCACGAGAGTGGGATAATGTCAAGGGATTTTTGTCTGAAAATGTCGAATTGGACGAGCCAGCAGAAGAAGTTAATTTAGCGACCGAGAAAGCATCGAATAACGGCAATAAACCCTTAGAAAATGGAGCGGTTCAAGAAGTCGATACGCGCCGTTCTGAAGCCGTCGCCGAAGCAATCGATCGCCCGACACCGCCTTTTTGGGGTACGCAACTGCTTCAACCCGAAGCGCTTCCCCTGGCAGAAATCTTTGAATACCTCGACTTACAAGCATTAATTGCCGGACAGTGGCAATTCCGCAAACCCAAAGAACAATCGCGGCAAGAATACGAAGCCTTTCTCACCGAGAAAGTCTACCCCATTTTAGAGGAATGGAAAACAAAGGTTATTGCCGAAAACTTGCTGCAACCGCAGGTGATTTATGGTTACTTCCCTTGTGCGGCGGAAGGGAATACGTTACAAATCTATGATGCGAAGGCTGTTATGGAAGGAAATCAGGGTTTAGATGCGATCGCATCTTTTGAATTTCCCCGGCAAAAATCCTTGCGCCGCCTCTGTATCGCCGACTTTTTCCGCACTAAAGAAGAAGCCCTTGAAGCGGGTAAATTTGACGTATTTCCCATGCAAGCCGTAACAGTAGGTGAAATTGCCACCGAGTACGCCAAACAGTTATTTGAAGCCAACGACTACACCAACTATTTGTACTTCCACGGATTGGCAGTGCAAACCGCAGAAGCGCTTGCCGAATGGACGCACGCGCGCATCCGGCGCGAGTTAGGATTCAAAGATAAAGAACCGGATAATTTACGCGATATTTTGGCACAACGCTACCAAGGTTCTCGCTATAGTTTCGGTTATCCTGCCTGCCCGAATATGAGCGATCAATATACGCAATTGGAGTTGTTGGACACGGGGCGAATTAATTTGTATATGGATGAAAGCGAGCAATTATATCCCGAACAATCCACCACTGCGATTATTGCCTATCATCCCGTAGCGAAATATTTTAGTGCTTAACCAAAGGAGTTTTTGGGGGCGCGAGTACGCCCAGAAAGCGAATGTCCCAGCGCCCCTACCCAACAACCCCAACTTTATTTTTTCTCAATCTGATTTCTGACCCAACTCCGAAAGTTTCTTACTAACTCTAAGTAGTCGCTAGTTGTAGCTTGTTGTAAAAAAATCGCAATCTCGGCAATGGGGATATCGGGGAAAAATTGGCTGTTTTCTGAGGGAATATAGGTACGATTCTGCAATCGTTGAATGACGAGAGAAAGCCCGTTATAAATCCATATCTCTCCAACGCCCAAATCGGCATAGACTTGAAGGCGATTTTCAGAACTGCTAGTGACATCAATTTCGATCGCTAAATCGGGGGCGAGTTCTTCATTAGGATCGAGTCGCTTTTTACCGCGCACGCGATCGATATTGCGGAAATAAAAACATTCATCGGGTTCCACGCCTACTGATTCGGGATGCTTAAATGTAGTCGATCCCAGCGGATATATCGACACATTAGTTTCTTCGGCAAGAGTTTCTACAAAACGCCCCATAACCTTTTTACTCAGTTCGTGTTCTGGAGAAGGAGCCATGATTTCTAGATTGCCACGATTATAGGTGAGGCGGAGGCGGCGATCGCGCAATTCTTCAAGCAGCGTTTCATAAGTCTGCCAGCTAATCCCCGACAGGTGAATGATTTCGTTCGGTGGAGCGAGCAACATTGTAGCGATCGGTTTCCCAAAAATGGATTGATTTTATCTTATGCGAAATCTTCTAATGATTGGAGCGCGATCGCTAGGTAGCGCTTTCTCAATCGCGGCATACCACTAACTATTACAGCCAACCCCTAAATATCTCAAGCAAAAACCCCCCGCGCGTTGCGCGGGGGGTTCAAATTAACGATTTAACTCGCTTTCAGATTAACTAAAACGGCTAGCCGTCGAAGCAATCACGAAGGCGGCGTAAGTAAGGACATAGCCAACCGTGAAGTGAGCCAGACCGACTACACGACCTTGAACGATCGACATCGCAACCGGCTTATCCTTCCAACGAACCAAGTTCGCTAAAGGAGTGCGCTCGTGCGCCCAAACGAGGGTTTCGATCAATTCTTGCCAGTAACCACGCCAAGAGATCAGGAACATGAAACCGGTAGCCCAGACGAGGTGTCCGAAGAGGAACATCCAAGCCCAAACCGACAGGTTATTCGTTCCGTAAGGGTTGTAACCGTTAATCAGCGAGGCGGAATAGCCCCAGAGGTAGTCGCGGAACCAGCCCATGAGATATGTTGAGTTCTCGTTGAACTGAGCGACGTTGCCCGACCAGATTGCTAAATGCTTCCAGTGCCAGTAGAAAGTTAACCAGCCCAAGGTGTTCAGCATCCAGAACATGGCGAGGTAGAAAGAGTCCCAAGCGGAGATATCGCAAGTACCGCCACGACCGGGACCGTCGCAGGGGAAGGCATAACCGAAGTCCTTTTTATCGGGCATCAGTTTAGAACCGCGAGCATCCAGCGCGCCCTTGACCAAGATCAGGGTGGTGGTGTGCAAGCCTAACGCGATCGCGTGGTGAACGAGGAAGTCTCCAGGTCCAATCGTTAAGAACAGGGAGTTCGTACCGCTGTTAATTGCATCCAACCAGCCGGGAAGCCAGACGTTGCCGTGGTTCGGCCAAGCGGTGGCTGCAATACTGTCAGGGTTCGAGAGTAAGCTGTTGAAGCCGTACAGAGCTTTTCCGTGAGCGGCTTGAATCCATTGAGCGAACACGGGTTCGATCAGGATTTGTTTTTCAGGCGTACCGAAAGCAACGACGACATCGTTGTGAACGTACAAGCTTAAGGTATGGAACCCGAGGAACAGAGACACCCAGCTTAAGTGAGAGATGAGTGCTTCTTTATGTTCGAGCATCCGAGCCAGAACGTTGTTCTTATTGGCTTCGGGGTCGTAATCGCGAACCAGGAAGATCGCACCGTGAGCAAAAGCACCAACCATCAGGAATCCAGCAATGTACTGGTGATGGGTATAAAGGGCTGCTTGCGTGGTGAAATCTTGCGCTAAGAACGCATAAGGCGGCATCGCGTACATATGCTGGGCGACCAAGGAGGTAACTACGCCCAAGCAAGCTAAGTGCCAGCCTAATTGGAAGTGAAGGGAGTTGTTATAGGTGTCATAAATTCCTTTATGACCTTCGCCCAACAGCCCGCCAAAAGGCGTTCCCGGCGGGGGATTGTGGGCTTCGTTCACTTCTTTAATGCTGTGACCGATACCGAAGTTGGTACGGTACATATGACCGGCAATAATGAAGATCACTGCGATCGCCAAGTGGTGATGCGCGATGTCCGTCAGCCACAACGACTGCGTTTCGGGGTGGAAACCGCCCAAGAACGTTAAGATTGCGGTTCCCGCGCCTTCAGAAGTGCTGAAGACGTGACCGGCGGTATCCGGGTTCTGTGCGTACACGCCCCAGTTCCCCGTAAAGAAAGGCAGTAAGCCAGCCGGGTGAGGAGGTGTAGACAGGAAGTTATCCCAGCCAACGTGCTGTCCCCGAGATTCGGGAATCGCCACGTGAACCAAGTGACCCGTCCAAGCTAAAGAGCTAACCCCAAATAAGCCAGCCAAGTGGTGGTTCAAACGAGATTCAGCATTTTTGAACCAAGACAGACTGGGGCGGAACTTAGGCTGTAAATGCAGCCAGCCAGCAAATAAGAAGATGGCTGACAAAATCAGCAGGAACATTGCACCGCCGTGCAGTTCGTCATTGGTGCGCATCCCGATGGTGTAGAACCATTGGTAAACTCCGGAGTAGGAAATATCTACCGGATAGGAAGCGCCGCCTTGGGTGAAGGCATCAACTGCTGCTTTACCGAATTGAGGATCCCAAATTGCGTGAGCAATCGGGCGGACATTAAGGGGGTCTTTAATCCATTGCTCGAAGTTTCCTTGCCAAGCAACGTGGAATAGCGTGCCAGAAGTCCACAGGAAGATGATTGCGATGTGACCGAAGTGAGAAGCAAAAATCTTTTGGTAAAGATTTTCCTCCGTCATGCCATCATGGCTTTCAAAGTCATGGGCTGTGGCGATCCCGTACCAAAGACGACGAGTGGTCGGGTCTTGGGCGAGGTCCTGGCTAAATTTTGGAAATTTAGTTGCCATAAGTCTTTATTAGGAAATTCTCCTCTCGGACAGATGAGACTTATCTGCTTGCGATGTAAGTTTGGGAGGCGGCTACCGAACCGGAGTCCGGTAGCAGGTTCAGCGTCGAAAAACGGTTCCTCTTGAAGTCTGTTGACTTTCGATTTTACCGCTTTTTTCCAACGGTGGTTTAGAACGACAGCGTTCTGGCATGGAAGAAGGCCCAAGTTGTCACAATCCCTCCCAAGAGATAGTGAGCAACGCCAACCGCACGACCCTGAGTAATGCTCAGCGCGCGAGGTTGGATAGCAGGAGCGACTTTGAGTTTATTATGCGCCCAAACGATCGACTCGATCAGTTCTTGCCAATAGCCGCGTCCGCTGAACAGGAACATTAAGCTGAAGGCAAAGACGAAGTGACCGGCTAGGAACATAATGCCGTAAGCCGACAGGGGAGAACCGTAGGAGGTAATCACCTGAGAAGCCTGCGCCCAGAGGAAGTCGCGCAGCCAACCATTGATGGTAATCGCACTTTGAGCGAAGTTCCCCGCCGTAATATGAGAAACCGTGCCGTCGGGCGAAACCGTTCCCCAAACATCGGACTGCATTTTCCAACTAAAGTGGAACAGTACGACAGACAGGGAATTGTACATCCAGAACAGTCCCAAGAAGACATGATCCCAACCAGATACTTGGCAAGTGCCGCCGCGTCCCGGACCGTCGCAAGGGAAGCGGAAGCCGAGTTCGGATTTATCGGGAATCAAGCGCGAACTGCGGGCGAAGAGTACGCCCTTGAGAAGGATCAGAACGGTGACGTGAATGGTGAACGCATGAATGTGATGCACCAAGAAGTCAGCCGTACCGAGGGTAATCGGCATCATCGCTACTTTACCGGCTACGGCAACAATGCCGCCGCCAAAAGCATAGCTAGCCGGCTCCAGAGCATGAGGCGCAGTGCCGCCCGGAGCAACTGCGTGGATGTTTTGCACCCACTGTGCGAACACCGGTTGCAGTTGGATGCCGGTGTCGGAGAACATATCTTGGGGACGACCGAAGGCACGCATGGTGTCGTTGTGGACGTACAGCCCGAAGCTGTGGAAGCCCAAGAAAATGCAAACCCAGTTGAGGTGGGAAATAATGGCATCGCGGTGACGCAGCACGCGATCGAGGAGGTTATCGACGTTCTTGGCTGGGTCGTAGTCGCGAACCATGAAAATGGCTCCGTGAGCGCCCGCGCCAACAATTAAGAAGCCGCCGATCCAAACGTGGTGGGTAAAGCAAGCCAGTTGTGTTGCGTAGTCAATCGCCATGTACGGATAGGGCGGCATGGCATACATATGGTGTGCCACGATGATGCTCAAGGATCCGAGCAGGGCGAGGTTGATTGCTAACTGAGCGTGCCAAGAGGTGGTCAGAACCTCGTAGAGTCCTTTATGACCTTCGCCGGTGAAGGGACCTTTGTGGTTTTCCAGGATTTGTTTCATACTGTGACCGATACCCCAGTTGGTACGGTACATATGACCGGCGATGATGAACAGAACTGCGATCGCAAGGTGGTGGTGAGCCGAGTCCGACAGCCACAATCCTCCCGTTACGGGGTTTAAGCCGCCTTTAAAGGTCAGGAAGTCGGAGTAAGCGCCCCAGTCGAGCGTAAAGAAGGGAGCTAAGCCCTTAGCGAAGCTGGGGTATAAATCCACCATCAAGTCCTTGTTCAGGATGAACTCTTGAGGCAGCGGGATATCTCCCGGCGCTACGCCTGCGTCTAAGAGTTTGTTAACGGGCAGGGAAACGTGAATTTGGTGTCCCGCCCAACCCAAAGAGCCGCAGCCCAGCAAACCTGCCAAGTGGTGGTTCATCATCGACTCCGCATTCTGGAACCATTCCAGTTTGGGAGCGCGCTTGTGGTAGTGGAACCAACCGGCAAACAAGCACAAGCCTGCCATCACTAAACCGCCGATCGCGGTGCAGTATAGCTGGTAGGTGTTGGTGAAACCGGATGCTCTCCACAGGTAAAACAGACCCGAGGTAATTTGGATGCCGTGGAAGCCGCCCCCCACGTCTCCGTTGAGGATGCCTTGACCGACAATAGGCCAAACGACTTGAGCGCTGGGTTTAACCCCAGTCGGGTTGGTCAGCCAAGCTTCGTAGTTGGAAAAGCGCGCACCATGAAAGTACATTCCGCTCAACCAAACGAAGATCACTGCTAGATGCCCGAAGTGAGCGCTGAAGATTTTCCGAGAAATATCTTCGAGATCGCTGGTTTGGGTATCGAAATCGTGGGCATTGGCATGGAGGTTCCAAATCCAAGTGGTGGTTTTGGGCCCTTTGGCCAGGGTGCGATCGAAATGACCGGGTTTGCCCCATCTTTCAAATGACGCGGGAACGGGGTCGTTATCGACCGTAACTTTGACTTTTGCCTCTCTCTCCGGAGGACTAATTGTCATGAGGGTTCTCCTCCCTAGACAACAGATGAATATTTCCCATTGGGAACAAGTTTTCAAAGCTGCAACGAGAACGAGGTTCTCGCCGCTTAGTGGGTTCTAAATTGGAAATGTGTAGGATGTTCTTTTAGAAAATTTTATGGAACACCTTACCTTGTGGCATTTTCTCACTTTTTGAGGAGCGAGAAATTTCTTGCGCGATCGCGATTCGGATGAATCGTTCTTTAGCAAGTTTCTTAACCGTATGCCGGACGGCTGCAAATCCCAGTAGATTTGGGACTACCGTATGATGATAAAACCTGTGTCCCCCAGAATTGGGCGCAGTTAACAATATTTTATATTCGCTCGACCCTCGATCCCTGAAAGCTTTCGGGTTTAACAAACCGTTCGGAAGTCAAGCTAGAATCGCATTTCTTAACAAAGTGCAACATAACGTTAAGTTTTAGGCTAATTATGTTGACAGAAATGAAGGCATCGGATAGGCCAAGACATATACTTCTTGTTTGAGTCGATGTACGCGCTTTGGACATTCCCTGTATCCTAATTAATGAACAAGTCTTTAACGATGCGAGGAGGGGTTAGACGTGCTGGTTTGTAAGGAGCGACAAATTTGGATGAGAGCGCTAAGGGGCTTGGTGGCGATCGCGCTCGGATGTATCTTGCTAGTGGGATGTAGCGATCGCATCGAAACCGGACTACCTTCCTTTAAACCGGCGGGAAACACCAAAATCAAACTCTCGGAAGTTGCGCCCTCCCTCATCCTGCAACAACTGCGGGCAGAACTCGACCGCTACCAACCTCAAGTCGCTATCCTCAGTCCCAAAGCGGGCGAAGTTCTTAACGACACCACCGCCACGGTCAAACTGCAAGTGCGAGACTTACCCGTCTTTAAAAATGCCGAACTCCAGGCAGGACCTCATCTCAGTCTCATTCTCGACAACCATCCCAGCCAAGCCCTCTATAACCCAGACGAACCCATTGTCTTTGACGACCTCGAACCGGGAACCCATACCCTGCGCGCCGTCGCCGTCAGTCCTTGGGACGAAACCTTTAAAAATGAAGGCGCGTTCGCTCAAACCACATTTCATGTTTTAACTGAAACCGGCAGTAACGCCCCCAACCCCGCCAAACCCCTAATTACCTACAGCAGTCCTCAAGGGAGTTATGGCGCAGAACCCATCCCCATTGACTTTTATTTAAGCAACGCGCCGCTGCACGTCGTCGCCGCCGAAAATCCCGACGACGAGATTAAAGACTGGCGCATTCGCGTCACCGTCAACGGTCAAAGCTTCATCGCCGACAGTTGGCAGCCCATTTACCTCAAAGGCTTCCAACCGGGCAAAAACTGGGTGAAACTCGAACTTCTCGATGAAGAGGGGAACCTTATCGATAATGCCTTTAACAGTACCGTTCGTTCCCTTGACTATCAACCCAACGGTCAAGATTTATTAGCTCAGTTGACGCGCGGCGACTTGTCGCTGGAAGATACGCTCGGTATTGTCGATCCCAACTATATTAAGCCAGTCCCGCCGCCGGTGGTAGAGGAACTACCCCCGCCAGTAATCGAAGAAACACCCACAGTTGAGGAAGTCCCGCCGCCGGTTATCGAAGAAACGCCCGCAGTTGAGGAAGTCCCCGAAACAACTCCGGTAGAACCTGAAATCAAACCTTCGCCTATCGAAACACCAACGGTAGAAATCGTTCCGGTTCCGACTGTTATCGAACCCAAAGTTGAAGTCGTTCCCGTTCCAGAAATCGAACCTTCCCCAATTGAAACGCCAAAGGTAGAAGTTATTCCGGTTCCTACAGTTATCGAACCTAAAGTAGAAATCGTTCCGGTTCCGAAAATCGAACCTTCCCCGATTGAAACGCCGACAGTAGAAGTTCCGGTTCCTATCGTCATTGAACCCAAAGTTGAAGTCGTTCCGGTTCCGGAAGTCGAACCTTCTCCGATTGAAACCCCAACAGTAGAAGTTCCGGTTCCTATCGTTATTGAACCCAAAGTTGAAGTCGTTCCAGTTCCAGAAGTCGAACCTTCTCCGATTGAAACGCCGACAGTGGAAGTTCCGGTTCCTACCGTTATTGAACCCAAAGTAGAAATCGTTCCAGTTCCAGAAGTCGAACCTTCTGTGGTAGAAGAAGCGCCGGTTACGGAAGCGCCTGCGAAGTCTAAAACCAATCGATTTCTCGACCAGTTGAAGTCAAGGTTTAATAAATTTCAGAAATTGGTGAAGGAAGACTCAGAGTAGGGGAGTCAGGCAATAGTTATAGCAATAGACACATCGATGAGGACAATTCGATTGGTGGAAAACCGGGCGAAGGCCATTCGTCCCTACTCAATTTTGTCCTAACTGCCTTGGCGATGGCTATACATTCTCGGTCGTGAAAATATTCGTGCCTTTGAGAAACTTTTAGAATCAGCAGAATGGGGAGTAGGTCAACGAATTGACCTACTCCCTGACCTGAAGGTACGGGGATTCTAATTACTGGTTCGTAGAAGTTCGCTTGCTACATCGAATTGCCGCTCGGCAGTAGAGGCTCTTGTCTTTTTTAACTACTCTAATTCTTCTTCGACAGAAGGAGCGTTATTAATTGAGGAAAGTGTTTGTCTTAATTTCTCTAATTCTTTATCGGCAGAATCCTGGAACTGATGGGAGGAAATCATCCCTTTTAACCTCTCCAATTCTTCTTCGACAGAAAAAGCGCTTTTAGTCGAGTCAAACGTTTGTCTTGATTCCTCCAATGCTCCATTGGTCGAAGTTTTGGACTGCTGGGGAGAAATCATTTCTTTTAACTCCTCCAATTCTTCATCTACAGGAGGCTCGATCTGACCAGAGGAAAGCATTCGTTTCAATTTCTCCAATTCTTCATCCACAGAAGTATTGATGTCCAACTCTATCCTGGTAAATTCGGCATCCCAATCGGCTTTAGAAAGTTTATCGAGTCCCTGCGAACGGCTCTCTAGTTGCTTGATTTTTTCTTCCATTCGCTCGAAAGCTTTCATTGCGGCACTACTTTCCTGGAACGCATTCGGTGATGCTTGACCCAGTTTAAGAGTCGTAATCTTAGCTTTCAGACTCGTTCTCATCGTTTTTGCTTCAACGATTTTATCCTCTAAAAGTGCAAGCTTTTCTTTAGCACTGTTAACTAAAGCTAATCCTCGATCGCGCGGTTCTTTCAAACTGCTGAGAATTTCAGCGTGCATCTTTTTACGCTTGAGAGCCTCCCCCGCTAAAAATTTATCTCCTTTTTGGAGAGCCAGTTTCACTCTCCCTTCCCAGCGCGTTACTTCTTCTTCTGCCTGTTCGTAGTGCGGTTTAAGGTTCTTTTGGCTAACCACCACGTTAGTAATAGCTTGACGAACTTTCCAAGCATCCATTTCCATTTCATCGATCGCGCGCTCCAAAAGATACTCGGGATCGAGACCTTGCTGAAGCAGACGATTTAAACCGACTAAACCCAATCCTACAACGGCTCCGCCTGCCGCCATTGAAGCCATTCCAACCCCGAAGGCACTCCCGCCTACCGAGACTCCAACACCGCCAACAACTGCTGAAGTTGCCGCACCGCCTGTTGCCCCGATCGCAGCAGCTTTTGCAGAAGAAGCATCATTCTCAACGAGCGATCGCAATACTTCAAAAAGGGCAGCACCGCTTAAAGCCCCAACAGCCGCTAGAGGAATTGTACCGAGACTGTAACCCGTACCCCCAGCTAAGATGCCAATTTTACCAACAGAAGCACCCGATATTACTCCTCCAGCGACTAAGGCTGCCCCTTCACTTGGATAATTGCGATCGCCATACTCACCGTCGGCGTTCAATTCCGCTCGAGCTACGCGACTCATGCGATCGAATAATTCTCCCATAGCGTTAGACTCCTAGTATTGTTGTTCGCAGTACCCAATTTTCACTGCTGTCAAGAATCTGCTGTAGTTCCTCTCCCCAAGTCTCGTTGGCTTTCCCTGACTTCAAAAGAGCGATTAAGCGGCTTGATTGAGTTTAATATTCCCGTATAATCCTCCTGATGCTCGCCCGCAACCGCTCTACAAATCCGCCTTACCCATGACGCAACTCAATTCTGAACCCCAAACGCCTCCCTCAAAACTCGCTTGGCGCGAAGAAATTACGTCGCTACCGCCTTGGTTGCGCCGTTCTATCGGCAAGGCGAGCGAAATTTCGACCGTTCAGCAAATTATCAAGCAGCGCGGCATTCATACGATTTGTGAGGAGGGACGCTGTCCGAATCGCGGCGAATGTTACAGCAAGAAGACGGCGACGTTTTTGTTGATGGGGCCGATTTGTACCCGCGCTTGCGGCTTTTGTCAGGTGGATAAGGGCCATGCGCCGATGCCGTTGGATGCAAAAGAGGCGGAAAAAGTCGCTGAAGCGGTGCAGTTGTTGGGGTTGCGCTATGTAGTGCTAACTTCGGTGGCGCGGGATGATTTAGCAGATGGGGGTGCGGGTGAATTTGTCAAGACCATGCGAGAAATTCGATCGCGCGTTCCTAAGATTGAAATTGAGGTGCTGACTCCGGATTTTTGGAGCGGCAGCAAGGAGAAGCAGCGAGAACGAATCGGCGCGATCGCGGCTCTCAAACCCGCCTGTTACAATCACAACATCGAGACAGTGCGGCGGTTGCAAGGCCCGGTACGTCGCGGGGCGAAATACGATCGCTCGTTGGCCGTGTTGGAATGGGTGAAACGCTGCGATGCCAACATTCCCACGAAATCGGGTTTGATGTTAGGACACGGCGAAACCGAGGCAGAAATTGAGGAAGCGCTGCGAGACTTGCGGGCAGTAGGGTGCGATCGCGTCACCCTCGGACAATACCTGCGCCCCTCCTTAGCCCATTTGCCCGTGCAGAAATACTGGACACCCGAAGAATTCGAGCATCTAGGAGAAATCGCGCGATCGCTCGGCTTTACCGGGGTGCGATCGGGCCCTCTCGTGCGCAGTTCCTATCACGCCGGAGAACCCGATGCTAACCCCCTGCCTTAAGCTCCGTTTCCGGTAGGCGTGTTTCGAGCTTCAAGCAATTGCGTCCATTCACCTGCAAGCGGTACTCAACGCGATCCATCAAACGATTCATAATCAGCCAACCGTAGCCGCCCTCCTGCTTTGCGTTCGGTTCCGGGGGCAAATAGGTTGAGAGGTCAAACCCATTACCGTAATCCCAAATTTCGAGCGCCAATTCTCGTTCTTTCAACTCGACGCGCAATAAAACAGGAATCTGCGACTGCTCCTTGTGAGCGTGGCGCACCACATTCGAGTACGCTTCCACCAACGCAAGGCGTAATCGGTTAGAGTGGCGCGGCCAATCGACAGAATCGCCGAGTTCGATTTCGAGGCAGTCTAGCAACCAGCGCTCCACAACCGCTAAAAATTTGAGATCGCTTGGGATGTTTAGTTCTGTTTTCATGAACTACAGAACCTCCAGAGATAACATAGTTTGGTCGTCTTCCTGAACTTGGTTGGTATACTCGCGAAAGCGAGTCAGTAAGTTATCGAGATCGAAGGTTGGAGCTTCGTGCAGAATCAACTGCCAAAGTCCCTCTTGATTCAAAAACGAACCTGCTTGTAGATGGCGCGTGTGATGGGAGGAACCCAACGCAAGCTCCTTAGCCAGCGTAGCTTCAGTGATACCATCGCTGGTTAACAAGAAAATATCACCCTGTTTGAGCGCGATTTCGCCCGCTTGACCTTTCCAAATCGGTAAAATTCCGACGGGAATTCCTCGAGCTTTGAGATAATTAGGTTCCCCTCCTGTCTCCGTGGCTTCTGCTAGCTCGATTCCGGTTTGGCTATGCCACACCATCGGATAGATATGCCCTGCATTGACATAAGCTAGCCGTTGCGTGGTAGGCGTGTAGCGAGCGACGACCATCGTAATAAAGCAATTCGTACTGAATAAGTCTTCGCTCATACTCTGGTTGAGATTGCGCAACACCGTTTCCGGTTCGGGAGAGGTTTCTTGCGTCAATTCTCGCCGCAGGATGGAAATCGCACTTGCCATAAATAACGCCGCCGGAACGCCTTTGCCCGAAACATCCCCCACCGCTAACCAAACATCCCCTTGAGGATGAATGTAAACCTCAAAAAAATCGCCGCCGACTTCTCGCGCCGGATAACAACTAGCCTGCACCTTGACTTCTCCGGTATCCGCCCAACTCTGACGCAACAAGTTATGTTGAATCTGGCGTGCCACTTCGAGTTCGGCTCGCATCTTCTCGGCTTGTAGCTGAGTGCGCTGGTAGAGTTTAGCCTGGGAAATCGCTAAAGCAGCTTGTTCGGCAACCGACTCCAGCAACCGAATTTCTGCCTCCGTCCAAGGATTTTTGCTTTCCATCTGGCTGAGGTACAAGATGGCGAGCGGTTCTTGCTGTACGGTAAGCGGAAGCGCGAGTTGTACGCTATCTTGACCGTTGCTGTCTTCGGGCTGAGACTGAGTTTTACCGCTCTCGAGAACTCGCGCCATCAGCTTCTCCACTTCAGTGGAAGACTGCGGCAACTGAGGTTCGCCCTCAACGTCATAATAGAAAGCATTTGGCATCAACTGTCGGTCTTCAACCGGGCGCAGGATGCCACTGCGTGCCTCAAAATTTTCCCCTATGGTTTTGACGATGGTTCGTAGGACATTTTCATAGTCGAGGGATTCTCTAATCGCCGTCATCACGACGTTGAGGATCTCTTCGCGCCGCAGCGCTCGACGCAGTTCGTTCGTTCGCTGTTTGAGAACTTTATAAGTCTCGGAGGCTTGTTGGACGATCGCTTTGAGGTTGTCGGGTTTCCAGGGCTTAGTAATATACTTGAATACTTTACCGGAGTTGATTGCATCTACGAGATCTTCAACATCGGTATAACCTGTCAGAAGGATACGAATTGTGTCCGGGAAGCGATCGACCGTGCGACTGAGAAACTCGGTTCCGTTCATCACCGGCATCCGTTGGTCGGAGATGATCACCGCCATTTCGCCCTCAGTATCGAGAATTTCCAAAGCTTTAATGGCGCTGTCTGCTTTAAAAACGTTGAAATCGCGTCGAAAAGTGCGATACAGCAGATCTAAGTTGTCCGGCTCGTCGTCCACCACCATTAAATTCAACTTTTTCCCTCTTTCCGGACTCATTGACTCACTCCAGTTTTATAACGACCCAGACAAAACAGAGCTAACTCTAAAGGAAAGGACGAGCATAACGTCTGCCCGCTCCGAGCGAACGCTAGAGTTAAGTGCGGAGTCAATTTTGGAGAAGGGTTTATGGTGGGTGGGAGCGTTGCCAATAAGAAGCGATTTCCCTGTTTTATGCGCCAGAAGTCCATGAGGCCTAATATTGCGAGTTCGGGTGCAGGTGGGCGAAGTGTAGATGGGGAGATCTGTCGTTTCTCAGGCATTTGACTCGAAGCGTGCGCGCTAGCGTCAGGCAGTTGTTTCGAGTGAAAGGCTTGATATCCCTGCAAAATCATAGCATTATTTTTTCAGCTTAGGAGCAGCACTCGCACGGGTAAAAAGGAGGTTCTTTTCACAAAGAACCGATTTCTTAAAAAGCCGTGGGATAATTTTAGCCTTTCATGTCCGTAAATTTTCATTTTTCGCCAAGATCGCGACAGGGGTAGCCGATCGCTATAACCAATTTTTTACCCCACGAGCTACAGCGAGTTCTATACTTTTCTCTGGTAAGAGATTTAAGATAAGGAACAGCCCAAGGTTAACCCTTCAACTTCTGAGTTCCTCAACGTTGTCCATTATCCATTATCCATTGTCAATTATTCACCAAAGCCCTATCTGCCGATCGCGATGCCTTTTCGTCAAACGCTTTCCCTTCCTCAAACACAAATCTCCTACCTCGAATGGTCTGGCGGAAAAGTCCCTTTGATGCTCTTGCATGGTTTAGCTGACTGTGCTTTAGTTTGGCGATCGCTCGGCGAGGCGCTGGCGGACAACTATCATATCGTTGCTCCCGATTTGCGCGGACATGGAGAAAGCAGCAAACCTTTAAACGGATACACTTTCGAGGAAATTATCGGCGACTTACAAGCTCTAATGCAACATTTAGGGTGGTCTTCTGCCCACCTCCTCGGACATTCTTGGAGCGCAAAATTATTACCACTTTGGACGACGCAATACCCGGAACAAGTTCGCAGTTTAATTCTTGTCGATCCTTTTTTTATCGGTAAAATTCCGAGCGCCTTTAAATTCACCTTCCCTCTATTGTATAAAATCTTACCTTTTCTCCAAGCAATGGGGCCTTTTAGCAGCGATGAAGAAGCCGAAATGAAGGCACAGCAATTGAAACAATATCGCGGTTGGAGTGCCTTACAGCAAGAAGCGTTTCGAGGCGGAATCGAACAAAAGCCCGATGGAACTTGGGGCAGTAAATTTACCGCAGCCGCTCGCGATGGTGCTTTTGAGGAAGTGATGCGGGTAGCGGGATTAACCGACGAGATCGCAACTCCCACGCTGTTTGTCAAACCCCAACAAGGCTTAAATCGAACTGAATGGCAATTGAAGCCTTACAAAACTTATTTAAAAAATTTAAAAATTGTTGAAGTTCCGGGCAATCATTGGGCATTCATGGTAGAAAGCAAAGCATTTAATGCCGTCGTGGAGGAGTTTTTACAGCAGCAAAATTGACCGATTTAGTCCAATTCCTTTGTTGAATAGGTGCTAGCTCGCGATCGCGAATAACTCCCCTATAGGCTTTACCATCCGTGGCTCAACCCGAACTTATCCGAATCTACTATTCACGTTTGAGGAGGAAAAAAATTGCCCCTAGCAACCTACGATCCCGAAAACTTTTATGACGAAATCTACCAAGCTGCCGGAGAACCGCGTCCCTCAGCCGCAGCATTAATTAAATGGATGCGGCAACTCACACCCGAAACTTTGCAGCAGCAACAAGAAATGGCTAAAGTTGCCCTGTTTAAATTGGGCATTACGTTTAATGTTTATAGCGACAATCGGGGTGTAGAGCGCGTTTTTCCTTTTGATATCATCCCTAGAATTGTTTCGGCATCAGATTGGACAAGGTTAGAGAGCGGTCTGAAACAAAGAATTGCTGCTTTAAATGAATTTATCATCGATATTTATAACGCGCAAAAAATCTTAAAAGACGGCATAATCCCGAGGGAAATCATTGAATCGGCAACGGGCTTTCTCAAGCCATGTTTCGGGCTACAACCGCCTTCTAATGTCTGGTGTCATATCACGGGAACCGATTTAGTCCGCGATAAAGACGGACAGTGGTATGTCCTCGAAGATAATCTGCGCGTACCTTCGGGCATATCTTACGTGCTAGAAAATCGTCGCGTGATGAAAAGTACGTTCCCGAAAATTTTCCAGACGATGGCGATTCACCCCGTTGATGATTATCCCAGCCATCTCCTCGATACTTTACTCAATCTTGCACCGCCACATCTGGCCAATCCGACGGTTGCCGTTCTTACACCGGGAATTTACAATTCTGCCTATTTTGAACATTCTTTTCTCGCCCAACAAATGGGGGCGGATTTGGTAGAAGGACGAGATTTAGTGGTGTTTGATGGCTACTTGCAAATGCGAACGACGAAGGGACTGCGCCGAGTGGATGTGATTTATCGCCGCGTGGATGACGATTTTATCGATCCCCAGGTGTTTCGCCCCGATTCGCTATTGGGGGTTCCGGGTTTGATGGAGGTATATCGTAAGGGACGGGTAGCGCTGGCGAATGCACCGGGAACGGGGGTGGCCGATGATAAAGTGGTGTATGCTTACGTGCCGGAGATTATTCGTTACTATTTGGGAGAGGAACCGATTATTCCTAACGTTCCGACTTATTTATGCTGGCGGGAACAGGATCGCGAGTATGTTTTGGCGAATCTGGAAAGCTTGGTGGTGAAGGCGGCGAATGAGTCGGGCGGTTACGGAATGTTGGTGGGAAGCGATTCGACGGCGGCGCAACGCGAGGAGTTTGCGGAAAAAATTAAAGCAAACCCCCGCAATTATATCGCGCAGCCGACGCTCTGCCTGTCGCGCGTGCCGACGTTAATTGGCGATCGCATCGAAGGGCGGCACGTCGATTTACGCCCCTATATCCTGCATAAGGGAGACGAGGTTTACGTTCATCCCGGCGGATTGACGCGGGTAGCGTTGAAAAAAGGTTCTCTGGTGGTTAATTCTTCTCAAGGGGGGGGAAGTAAGGATACTTGGGTTTTAAGGGATAGTGAATAATGAATAAGGAATAATGAATAGTGAATAGTTAAGAAGTTGTGATCGATAATTCCCTGTTTTTAAGAAATATTTGGTACTACGCGCTGCCGGGAGGGACGTTGAAGCGCGGACAAATGCGTGCGAAAATGCTACTGGGCGAGCCAATTTTGTTCGGGCGCAACAATGATGGGACGGTATTCGCGATCGCGGATATTTGCCCCCATCGCGGCATTCCCTTATCCTACGGTAACTTTGATGGTGAGGAAGTCGAGTGCTGTTACCACGGTTGGCGATTCGATCGCGCCGGACGCTGTACGGAGATTCCTGCTTTGGTGGAAGGACAAGCCATTGAGGTGAATCGCATTTGCGTTAAGTCCTACCCGACGCGGGAAGTTCAGGGGAATATCTGGATTTATATGCCTTCGGCGGAAAATCCCCAAGAACCAGAATTTGATGTTCCCGTGTTGCCGGAATTTGGCGATCGCAGCTACCAATTCCTACAAACCATCCACTTTCCCTGCACCATCGATCACGCTGTCATCGGATTGATGGATCCCGCCCACGCAACCTTCGTTCATCGCGTCTGGTGGTGGCGATCGCGCGGCGCACTTTTTGAGAAGTCAAAAGCCTTCGATCCTTCTCCCTACGGGTTCACCATGCGCCGCCACCAACTGCTAAAAACCTCCTTTGGCTATCGACTTTTGGGAAGCGATAAACCAGAAGTGGAAATTGCCTTTCGCCTCCCCGGAATCCGCATCGAAACCGTCCATGCGGGCAAACATACGCTCTGCAATCTTACCGCCGTTACTCCTTTATCAGAAAACGAGACAGAAGTCAATAGCCTATTTTACTGGACAGTGCCGTGGTTGGGCGCGATCGCGCCGATTTTGCGCCCCTTGGTTAAAGCCTTTTTCCATCAAGATCGCGATGTCATCGTCAAACAGCAAGAAGGATTGCGGCACAATCCCACCTTAATGTTAATTGACGATGCCGACGCACAAGCGCGGTGGTACTTCCAGCTAAAAAACGAGTATGCCAGGGCTAAGCGAGAAGGGCGATCGTTCGAGAATCCTGTAAAGTCTAAAGTGCTGCGCTGGCGGAGTTAAATCGCGGGATAAAAATTCTGATAACATACAGATGTATCATCGCACCAAGGAATAGCTCGAAGATGGGAAGAACGAAAGCGATCGCGCATTTTGTTGCGGTAAGCGACCTTTCTAAGCCAGCGCAGGAACAGGAAGGCATTTTAATCGAAATTGAGGCGCGCGGCGGCGATACGCCCAGCAATCGCACTAAAGCCTTAGAACAACTCGAACAAATGTGGGAAAATGGCGAAATTGATGCCGATCTCTTCCCCGATGGTATCGGTCAAGAAAATATTTTTTTCGTTCCCCCAGGAACTCAGCAAAGCGCGCCAGAAGCGACAGCCGCCGATACTTCCGAACTGTTACCCGTCGTGCAGGGCGCTCGGGAAATCGTCGAACTGACGAAGTTGCAAATTGAGGTGCAGGAAGCCGCCGAAGAAGCCGCCCCTTATACGCCCATTATCGAAGCGGTTCTCGATCGCACTCGCCCCCTCACCGCTGAGGAAAAAGACTTAGCCAAGGAGAAAAAGTACGGCAAAGTTATCGAGCGCATCGGTTACGCGATCGCATCCCAAGCCGAATATCAAGATAATTGTACCGGCAACGGCAAACTGATTCTCAACGCGATCGCGTGGCAACTTTCCAACAAGACTGACAACGAAGAAGAATAGAACGCCCCTTAAGCCAGCGTTGGACTAAGGAACGTTATTCGGAATGCCGGTAGTCGTTGGAGTCGAATTCGTATTAGTTGATGTCCCGTTAACCGGAGGAGCCGTAAAACCCGTCGAGCCGCGCTCCCGAGTATACACCGTTCCTTGGGGCGTAACCACAGAACCCGTCGTACCGCGCTCCCGAGGGCCGACAATTCCTTGGGGCGTAACAATAGAACCCGTCGTACCGCGCTCTCGGGAGTACGTCGTTCCACCGGGAGTCACTTGATAGCCGCTCGCGCCCCGTTGCTGCGGATAGTAAACTTGCGCGCCGGGAGTCGTCGTCACAAAACCGCCACTCTGCGTTACGGGGAGTTGTCCGGGGATAGTCGAAGGCATTTGACCGGGAATATAAACTCCTTGCCCCACTAAAGAAGAACTGGGGTTTTGTCCGACGGGTAGCGCTTGCCCTCGCGCGATCGGACTGACAGTCGTCGGAATTGAAACTGCCGAACTCGCAGCAGCCGAAGTTAACGCATTCGTCGTTCCCGACTCCGCCGCCCCTTCAGGGTTGTTGAGCTTCGCGAGCGCATCTTGCAACGAACTATTCTCGGTGGGAGTCCGCATTGCATTTGCTCCAGAAACGAGTGCTGCAAACTTAAGAGGATCGCGCGTTCCCGTGACACCACTTGTCGAACCGCCATTTAAAAAGTTTTGGATAGCAGAGGCGAAGGGATTCTTTGCTTCAATTACAGGCTTGGGCTTCGTTGAATTTCCCGCAGCGGCATTTTTAGCATCTGCTGCTGACGCTGCTTGAGCTTGCGCATCTCCCTCTGTCGCTGTTTGCTGTCCGGAAGCTGTCCCCGCCGCTGGAGGCAAACTCAGTTGTTGCAAAAGATCGCTAATACTTTCTGCTTGTGCTGCCTGTGACAATTGCTCGATGGACAAGTCCGCTTCCGTGACAGGACTATTAGGATCGGTATCAAGGATTTGCCCCGTGCTAGCATTTTCTTCAATCGTTGCTTCTAGCCAATCGGGGTTTTCTAAATATCCCCATAAAGCCAGAGCAAATAAAGGGACAAGAACCGAAGGGAGCCAGACCTGTGGACTAGCAAAAGATGGCAACTCGTTAAATTGCAGGAGCGATTTGACTTTTTTTACAATCATGGTAAAACTCCCTACAGAAGTTTAGATGAGGATGCCGCTAGTAAGATCGCAGTGAGGTCAGGAGACAGCAGCAAGTCTTGCCTTTCATTTTAACTCAAGCTCAAAAAGTCCGATCCAACCCCGGATTTATAATTCGCAATTCCTTAAGCAACTTCTTCGAGATAGCGTTCGATATCTTCAATGGTGCGCGTTAATTCAGCTTCTGAGGTGAGGCGAATGCGTTCGTCGCGCACGGTAATCAGGACTTTAGCTGCAAAGGGACTGGGGTAAATATTGGGATTGCAAAATATTTCGAGGAAAACTTCGCCCGCGTGACGATATTCCATTGGTGCTTTTGGTTGGGGACGACTGCTACCGGGCGTTTTTGTCGATGCAATTGCTTTTAAGTTTTGCATCAGTTCGGCAATATGTTGTTTTAATTCTCGTGCCGATTCTGGAGAAAATTTAAAGGAAACAGCGCCTTGTAATAAATTTAAAGTGAGTTGAGACATTAGAGTGAATAATGAATATTGAATAGTGAATAATGGAATTAAGCTAAGATTTACTTGTGATACCAGATTAATATGAAGTTGCCTAAGATAAACGTCGCTCGATCGCATTGGAGCTAGCTGACCTGTTACAAGCGAGACTCTTTATCAGCTTTTCCTTAAAGACTGTAGGGACGTTGTACGCAACGTCCCTACTTTAGGATTAAACCGCAGCTAGAGCGGGTTGGGGCCAGCGTTCTACGGCATTCCCGATAACGGCTAACTCTTTCATCAGACTGTCGAAGCGATCTGGCGTGAGCGATTGTGGGCCGTCGGAAAGGGCTTTTGCGGGGTTGGGATGAACTTCAATCATCAAACAATCCGTTCCGGCTGCGATCGCGGCTTTGGCCATCGCCGGGACGTATTCCCAGCGGCCGGTTCCGTGGCTGGGATCGATCGCGATCGGTAAGTGCGTCAAACCGCGCAACACGGGAATCGCTGCCAAATCGAGGGTATTGCGGGCGTAGGCGCGATCGAAAGTCCGCAAACCGCGCTCGCACAAAATCACGTTGGAATTGCCTCCCGCCAAAATATACTCGGCGGCCATCAACCATTCTTCAATCGTCGAGGACATCCCGCGCTTTAAGAACACGGGTTTATCCTGCGCGCCGACTTTTTTCAACAGCGAGAAATTCTGCATATTGCGCGCGCCGATTTGCACGATATCTGCATATTCAGAAACAATCGCTAAGTCTGCCGTATCCATGACTTCCGTCACGATTCCGAGGCCGGTTGCTTCTCGCGCTGCGGCTAACAGGTTCAACGCGCTTTCGCCGTGACCTTGGAACGCATAGGGCGAGGTACGCGGTTTGTAAGCACCGCCGCGTAAGAATTGCGCCCCGGCAGCCTTAACGCGCTTAGCCGTCTCGACGATCATTTCCTCATTTTCCACCGAACAAGGCCCCGCCATCGTCACAATCGGGTGATTTTCGCCGAACATCACCGTTCCTGCGGGGGTACTGACAGCGATTTCGCTCGGTTCGCCGTGACGAAACTCGAGACTCGCGCGCTTGTAAGGACGTTCGACGCGCAAGACTTGCTCGATCCAAGGGCTAATTTCTTGAATTTGTTCCTCGTCGCGATCGGCGGTTTCTCCAACTAAACCGATCACCACTTTATGTTTGCCGACAATCTTTTCTGGGCTTAATCCCCAAGATTCAAACTCCGCACTGAGACGATTAATTTCGTCTTCGGGCGAACCGACTTTCATGACTACGATCATAAATTTAGCGTTCCTTACTTAACAATTTTTTTTAGAGGAAAGAGTAACGCCGCCAGAGCGGGAATTGAACTCCCGTTCAAAATTACTGAAATCGGCTAAGGGAACCCATTTAGAAATTTTGATTCGAGCTTCTTGAAATTGGGAGGAAATCTCCGACTCCGAGCGGTGGGGATTTGAAATTTTGAACTTCAAGAGAGCGGTGCTAAGGCGATGGCTCGCCTCGCTTTTGTTTGCGCGCCGAACGCCATGCCTCCGTCATGCGTCCCCAGTTCAGCTTGAACTCCTCAAAACCCCAGAGTCCGCCCGATCGCTCTTCATCCCAAGAGGTTGATAATACGCCGTAGCTGAGTCCTAAAACGCCCAAGCCGAATAACCCAGCGCTCGTAAAGAGGACAGCAACGGTTGGTAACTCAAACAATTCTTGTCGGACAATCCAATAAGAAATCAAAAAACTCGAGATTCCCAAAGCGGTTGGTACGCCAGAAAACAGTGCCATCCTGCGAATCATGCGCTTACTCACCGCATCGGGAATGGCTGAAAGGCTCGCTTCGGTAGAGGCGGTCTTTTTTACATCTTGGAGGGCGGCAGGTGCATCGGACGCGGCGGCAGGGGCTTGCTTTTGCTTCTTTTTGCGCTTGCTGCGGGGTTCAAAGGGTAGGGAATTGCGTTTTTCTTCGGGAGACATAGGCTCAAAAGCGTTATTAGCCGCGAATGCCAAGACGTTTAATCAATTGCTGATAGCGATCGCTATCGGAACTTTGAATGTAGTCTAACAAGCGCTTGCGGCGACCGATTAACTTGAGCAAACCGCGCCGAGAAGCGTGATCCTTTTTGTTTGCTTGCAGGTGAGTTGTCAATTGTTCGATGCGCTTGCTCAGCATCGCAACTTGCACGTCCGAAGAGCCGGTGTCCGTCTCGTGTACCTGATATTCGGAGATAATTTCTTGTTTGTACTCTTGAGTCAGAGGCATAGCGGGTCGGGGTATAGCTCCGTAAAACACAACAGCTTATCATTTTATCCTAGTTTTGAGGGGATAGAACGCTTGGGTCTATCGCGCTACGCAACTCGGTTAGCCGAGAATCTCTGCTCTAGGACGAGACGAGCGATGGGCGATCGCGCGGGCATAGTATGCTTGAGAGCAAAGCGATTCGGCGATCCCCGCCTTCTCAATTATGAACTTTTTTGAAAAACTCAATACCGCGATCGCGCGCAACCAAAGTTTATTATTTGTCGGACTCGATCCCAGTTTAGAAATGCTGCCGCAACGCTACCGTCGCGAGGATAAAATGGCGGCCCTCGGGGATTGGTTAGAAGAGATTATCGAGAGAACGCGCGATCGCGTCTGTGCCTATAAACCCACCCTCGGATTTTACCAAGCGCTCGGCCCCGCTGGTTTTGAGTTGTTCGATCGCATCCTCGCCGCCATCCCCCCCGATATCCCCGTCATCCTCGATGCGAAACTCAGCGATCTCAACACCGCTACCCTAATGGCTGATACGGCTTTTAATCGCTGGAATGTTGATGCCATTACGCTTAACGCCTACGCCGGACAGGATTTAGTCGCGCCCTTCCTCGTCGATCTCGATGCCGCTGTTTTTGTCCTCTGTTGCACCCATAACCCCACCGCCGCCGCCATCCAAGACTATCCTTCACCCGATGCACCTTTATACTTGCAAATCGTCCAAGAAGCGAAGGGCTGGGGAACGCCGGAACAATTAGGATTAGAGGTAGGAGCGACGGAACCCGAAGTTTTTCAAAAAATTCGCGCGATCGCACCAGAACGCCTGATTCTAGCGCGAAGTATTTGGACTGAAGGCGGCGAACTCGAACCCATCCTCAAAGCCGGTTTAGATAGTAACGGCGATGGTTTATTAATTCCCGTTCCCCTCGATTATCTGGTCGGAGAAACCATTGGCGATGAGATTCAAACTCTTAACGAACGGATTAATACGATTCGCACTGAAGTTCAACAATCGGCGACAACGTGCGATCTTTGGATGTCCGATGTTTGCTTTCTCAACCAGCACCCGCACCAAGATTTGATCCTACAACTCTTTGATTTAGGCTGCATTCTTTTCGGCGAGTACGTGCAAGCTTCTGGCGCGACTTTTTCTTACTACATCGACTTGCGCCAAATCATTTCTAAGCCGCAAGTCTTCAACCAAGTTCTCAATGCTTACATCGAAATTCTCCAAACTCTAGAATTCGATCGCATCGCAGGCATCCCTTACGGTTCCCTCCCTACGGCTACCGGATTATCCCTGCGCTTGCACCATCCGCTCATTTTCCCCCGCAAAGAAGTCAAAGCCCACGGTACGCGGCGGGTAATTGAAGGAACCTTTCAACCGGGCGAAAAAATTGTCGTCATTGATGATATTTTGATATCGGGAAAAAGCGTTGTTGAAGGTGCAGAAAAGATTGAATCTGGTGGTTTAATTGTTGAAGATATTGTCGTACTCATCGACCACGAAGGCGGCGTAAAAGAACGATTGAAGGAAAAAGGCTATCGCGCCCACTCCGTCCTCGGAATTTCTGAAATTACCCGCACGCTGTACGAAGCGGGGCGGTTGAATGAGGCGCAGTATCAAACTTTTCAAGCGCATTAATTGTTAATCAATCTAACTGTTGCGCGTACATCTACGTTTGCCCAGGACTGAGATTTAAACGCGATGAAACTTGGGATACAATATCCCTTTGACGGGCTTGCCGCCTCGCAGGTGGCGATCGATAATTGCGGGAACTTCAGAAGGGCGAACCTGCCAATACCATACTTCTTCCGGTTCGACTAAAATCATCGGCCCGTTGCCGCATTGTCCCAGACAACCGCTGGCTTCGACTCGGACTCCTTCTATAGCTTCGCATTGAAAGGCTGCCAAAACGCGATCGCTCCCTAACTTGCGACAACTGCGATTTTGGCAAATCAGCACTCTTTTTTCACTCGAAGGCAAAGACACGCGGGGAATAAATCGTCAAAAAGCGCGATAAAAACGGGGCTTTTCCATACCCTTTATTATACTGAGATCGAGTCTGGGCTCGCAGCGCTATAATGGCGATCGCCGTCCCCCTCGGTAAAACCTTAAACATTGATAATGATTGCATTTCAAGGTCGCTCGAACAGGTTTCAATCCTTCCTCAACAACGAAACGTTCCTTTACATTCTCAAGCGAGTTTTGCAAGCGCTCTTGACATTGTTACTCGCCTCTGCATTGAGTTTTTTGATTATTCAACTTGCCCCCGGAGACTATCTCGATAATCTCAAACAAGACCCAAAAATTTCAAAAATTCGCCTTAAAGAATTAGCGCAACAATTCGGTTTAGACAATCAACCGCAGCAAGGTTTTACTGTTGAATGGTTAAAGTGGGTGGCGCGGGGATATTGGAAATGGCTGAAGCAGGTTGTTACGCGCGGCGATTTTGGCAATAGCTTCGTTTATTCTCGTTCCGTTGCCTCCCTGCTTGCAGAACGCATTCCCAATACTTTATTACTCGCCATTTCTTCGATTATTGTAACTTGGGCGATCGCGATTCCCCTTGGCATTATCGGCGCGGTGCAGCAAAATAAAATCAGCGATCGCATCCTGCGCGTCATCAGCTACATCGGACAAGGATTTCCCAGCTTCATCACCGCACTACTCCTGCTCATCATCGCCCAAAATCTCTCCCCCCTGTTCCCTATCGGCGGGATGACGAGTATCAATCACGAAAATCTCTCGCCTCTCGGCAAACTTCTCGACTTGCTGTGGCATATGATTCTACCCACCATTGCCCTCAGCATTACCAGTTTTGCCGGATTGCAACGCCTGATGCGCGGCGAACTTCTCGATGTTCTGCGCCAAGATTATATCCAAACCGCCCGCGCTAAAGGATTGCCAGAAAATAAAGTTATTTATGTTCACGCTTTACGCAATGCGATTAATCCCCTCGTCACCATTTTAGGCTTTGAATTTGCTAGCTTATTAGGCGGTTCATTCATTGCCGAATTCTTCTTCAATTGGCCCGGTTTGGGGCGCTTAATTCTCGATGCCGTAAGACGACAGGACTTATATTTAGTTATGGGCAGTTTAATGATGGGTGCAGCCATGTTAATTATCGGAAACTTGCTCGCCGATTTACTGCTTAAAGCCGTCGATCCTCGCATTAAGCTCGAAGATTTAAAATGAGGCAGCGTACTTTATTCCACTATTCCCTAGCTTAAAATGTTTTCTCAAACGCACTACCTCATCCGCTCCAAAAAAGACGGTCAATACTTAGTTGCGCGCCCTCGTAGCGGCAGCCCCAACGAAGCCGGATTCATACTCTTATTTAAAGAAGATTACGATGCCCTCAGCTATCTCAATCAACACGGTGCGGATGTTGCCGAGCGCTTCGGAGTCGAATCGATCGCAGGAACTCAATTAAAAGGTTTGCTCCAACGTTGGGGATTTGAAGGAGTGGGCTTAGTCTCAGATCCCTTAATTCCGCAGATTCAGTTTTTGACCTTAAAATAAAGGCTTGCGATCGATTGGTTAATTCCGTACTGCGGCATGAGATTGCGGCAATGTTAACTGACGCTCGCGTACTCCCTTCATACTCGCAGTTGGCTCTTCCGGCTGTAAAAATAAACTGCGCAACGCTCTGGCTGCAAACCTTTGAGCCAAACCACCCGCAATTTTTTGACCGAGTTTCTGCGTTTCTGGTTTGACTAAAAGTTCGGGAATTAAAGGCAAAAGATGCGAAACATCAAATCCCGGTGTCTCCTGCAAAATTTGCACGATATTTTGAATATGAACTATACTTTGCGTGCCGTTTTGAATGGTTGCAGGCGTTTTTTCGACCGGCATTCCCACTTGTTCGCGCAACATTGAGGTGACATTCGTAAACGCCTGTTGCCCCATCATATCGATCCCTTTAACTAGCTCATCAGCCAGTTTTTCGCGAATAAAATCGCCCCGTTCGGAGAACAGAAACTCGATCGCCTGATGCAAGACTTTATCGATATCATAATCCTGGCTATCGCGAGCATTCCGCAGTAAATTTTCGAGACGATTCCAACGGAAGCTTCCTTCTTTAAACAGTAAATCGCGCAAAGAGGAGCGTAACTCTTCTGAGGGATCGGTTAACAAGCGTTTCGCAACGTAAGGATAAGCCTTACTCAATACCTTAAAATTGGGATCGACTCCGATCGCGATTCCTTCCAACGTTACCAACGAGCGAATAATCAGCGCATAATAAGCGGGAACGCGAAACGGAAATTCGTACATCATCTCCGACATCTGATCGGTGATGCTCTTAAAATTTAACTCGGCAACGCTCGCACCCAAAGCATTCCCAAAAACCTTAGAAACTGCGGGAATAATCGGCGTTAAATCCGTATCCGGCGTAAGAAATTCAAGCTTGACATAATCCTCCGCTAATGCTTCAAAATCGCGATTGACTAAATGTACGACTGCTTCAATTAACCCATAGCGTTGGTAGGGTTTAATGCAACTCATCATGCCAAAATCTAAGTAAGCCAGCTTACCATCGGGCGTAGCGAGAAGGTTGCCGGGATGCGGATCTGCGTGGAAAAAACCGTGTTCGAGGAGTTGCCGCAGCGAACATTCTACCCCCACTTCAATTAAGTGCGTCGCGCTAATTCCTTGCGCTTGAACTTCGGCAATATTGGTTAATTTAGTGCCAACAATCCATTCCATTGTGAGTACGCGCCGCGCCGTATAATCCCAGTAAATGCGAGGAATATAAATTTCGGGCAGATAGCCGTAAAGTTCTGCAAAAAGTTCGGCATTGCGCCCTTCTTTTACATAGTCCATCTCGTCGAAAATGCGTTCGGCAAATTCATCGGCAATCGCAACCAAATCGCTACGCACTCGTTTGACATTCTTTTGCACCCATCCGGCTAAACTGCGAAGGATATAAACATCAAGACTGATATCGCCAATTAAATCTGGACGCTGCACTTTAACAGCGACGGTTTCCCCAGTTTTCAGCTTGCCTTTGTACACCTGTCCGAGGGAGGCTGCCGCAACGGGATTCGGACTCAATTCTGCATAGAAATATTCCGGCGGATAGCCGAGTTCTTCTTCAATGAAGCGATAGGCAACTTCATTGGGGAAGGGGGGAAGTTGATCTTGGAGATAAGCGAGTTCTTCGAGATAAGTCGCCGGTACGAGATCGGGACGAGTCGAGAGCGCTTGCCCGATTTTAATATAAGTCGGCCCTAATCGAGTCAAGAGTTGCCGCAGTTGAACCGCTCGCTGGCGCTGATTTTCTTCAACTTTACCGCGCGTTTTATCCCACCATAAACCCCAACAAAAGGAGAGGATTGCACCCAGCGTTTTAAAGAGTCTGCCGATAACTAAGCTGGGACGCTTGCGGTAGTAAAGCGCGATCGCGTCTGGGTCGTAATGTCCGATTTCCGTTTCCAGGGTAGCACGATTGATATCGGTATTCGCCGCTTTTGGCGGTCTGGTAGGATACGCGGGGCTGCTGTCAACAATTTCGGCATCGACAATGCTAGGAGCATCAACCGTTGAGGAGGGCAAGGAATCGGGCATAGGGCGAGGGCGCGTAAAAATTGAAAAGGTTTTAACTTATTCAGGGTGAGAATTTCTACTCCTCCCTTCGTTAAACTATTGTAACAATCGCTGCCGATTCGTTTGCTCTATCCCCGGAGGAATTCGCGGTGAGATATGTACAATCAAAAAGTCAAACTTACAATTCTTTCCCGGAGCGGATTTCAGCCATTCTGAAAGGGATCTATAATTTCCGTTTTGCTGTAGTCGATGAATTTCGTTATGAATAATTCACGTTCTGTCCTATCCGCGCGCTCGTACCTCAGCCCGATAAATCTCTTAAGTCTAGGCATTCTTTTATTAATGAGTAGCGCTATTCCCGTTCGCGGGCAAGATTCCTCAACTTGTCCCTCGCCGGTGCTATCGCGCCTGCAACGCCATCGCGTCGTCTCTGGCGAAACCCTGGACGCGATCGCGCGACAATACAATCTTATCCCCGAAACGCTGACTCGCTTCAACCCCAATCTAGGGCGCGGTAGTCTTCCCGTCGGTCGCGAAGTTATCGTTCCGCCCATGAACGGAATGCGCGTTCAAGCACCGCGAGGTTCGACTTGGAAGGACTTAGCAGCAGCTTACGGGGTGCGGGCGGATATTTTATTCGAGCTTAACGGTTGTACCGAAAAACCTAACGTCGTCTTTATCCCCGGGATTAACTGGTCGTCTTCGGGCGGAAGCTCGAGAGGGCGCGATTATTTGGGACTGGCGGGCTATCCCCTGGCAAATCGGGCAACCATCGGCTTTAGCTACGGTTGGCAAACCGATGCAGCAACCGAAGTGCGGCGGTTTCACAGTGGTATCGACCTTTTAGCAGAATTAGGAACCTCCGTACTTGCTGCGGATACCGGAACGGTTGCTTTTGCCGGACAACAGGGCAATTACGGCAATTTAGTCATTATTTCTCATGCGGGTAATCTCCAAACTCGTTACGCGCATTTGGAGCAAGTAACCGTGGAAGTCGGGCAGCAAGTCCGCGCCGGTCAAACGATTGGGACAGTGGGAACGACGGGACAGCCGGATATTGCCTCGCCCCATCTCCATTTTGAAGTGCGCCAGCAATCGTCTGCGGGTTGGGTAGCGCGAGATCCGGAAGTGTATCTCAAAGAGGAATTGTAAAAGAGCTTGTTAATAACTTTCTATTGACTAAGATAATGGTGCGTTACGCTTCGCTAACGCACCCTACTTTTGATTCTATGCAGTTTGACATCAATTTGACGTAATCCTGTCCCATAAAGCAATTTAATGATTAATTGATGAACTCCCGATCGATGATTAATAATCGCTACGATAGAGCTTATTGGGAAAAGTTTTCAAGCACCGATTTGTCTCACTTGAGACGAGTAGAATTTAGATACAAAAGCACTATTTTTCTTGCTAAAGCCTTCTCAGAGAAGACTCAGGGTGTGAAACACGAAATATTATATGTTGTGGTGCGGAATGTGGGTTTCTAGATCGAAAGCTGAAACAGCTTCCCACTAGCCCGTCTAAATTTTTAGCAAAGCATCTTGAAAAAGACTTATGTTATTACATATATATTGTTTTGCATATTGAATCACACTTAAGTTCTCTTGGGCACCAGCTTTTTCTAAATCAATCCAATATGATTGGAGTTCATGTTCATCAAAAAAGGCATACTCAGTGATATCAACTTCTTCTAAAGCTCCAGTCAATTCAAATTCTACACTTTGCCATATATCAACAACTTCTTCTAAATAACCGTCAGTATGCGAGCCTCGAGCGTCTAAACAGATAAACTCCTTATTTGCTTCACTATAGACTTTTGCTATACAATGAATGCAAACTTGCTCAACGTCTCCATGATTTATTCGAGTACCCACAGCAGCAACCAGATATAACTCAGAAAGAATCCGGCTATTCTTTAGCAACTGACACATGGCATATGCAAAATTAAAGCATTGTCCATTCATGAAGTTGTTTTTTGTTTGCATTTGAATCACAAAAAATAATCTTAAAAGCCAAAAGCTAGAGCATCGAGCATATATTTGCTCTTCTCATAACCAACTTCTTGGTATATCTCTAGAAGTTCTGCATAGGCAGTTTCTCCACCCACTATTTCCCAAAATTCATGCCCAATAACTACAGCGTCTTCAAAAGGGGTATATTGCTTTGCTACAGACCATTTATAATCTACTCGATTAGCTCCATATGGGTTATAAGCCATTGCATAGTAAGTTCTTGAAGGTTGCTTATTGACAGACAATAAATGAAATCTTAATAATCTTTCAAACACTTCTAAACACTGTCCTTTATTTGGCTTAGATCCTTTAATTTCAAAAAAAATATGCTCCCCTTCGTGAGATAAAATATATAAGTCTACTTTGGCTATTCTTGGAACTAAGTCAGTCAACTTCTGAGATTGGAGAACACTGTATATCATTTTTTCAAATGATGGTTTCATCTCATGAATATAAGCTGACTGTTCAAATCTTGAAACTTGATGATTAATTTCATGAATTGCAGCTAAACTAACATTATCTTTAAGTTCATAACTACGGTGTGCTTCTTTGTGATGATCGGCAGCAATTAACCTTGCGCACTCTTCATATGTTGTCCCTAAGCCACTGCTAAAGCCACGCTCAAACTCATTAATTCTTAAGAGTTCAGGTGAAAATATAGCTGCATGAAAAGGTTTTAATTGCCCTTTTGTAGATGTTTGTGACAAGTATTGAGATGGAGGAATCCTAGGAATACCTCTATTTCTGTAACTATTGACTAGGTTGTCTATAAATACTTCCAAATATGCCTTTATTTTTGTGCGTGTTATTGATCTAATTGCCGTCATATGTAAATAATTTGGTTCTTTATTAATTCTAATTACAAATCATGAAAAATCTTTCACGTTGTTGCAGCGGCCCAAAATTAGCAGCATTGTACAGGTTAAAGGAGATGCCATACCCAGCCTTCCTGAGCCGTTGAGTGATAAAAAGCAAGGCACCGCCTCTTTGTTCATCCTGAGACAAGGGTGGGAAATTTTTTCCTCGCATTTCGTGAGGTCTATGCTTCAACGGAGCAGATAATAATCCTCGAACATTTTCAATGACTGCAAATCTCGGTTTAAGCTCAGTAATTAAATCGATAAATGTCAAGAAGACATTGCCTCGTTCATCATTAAATCCTTGGCGCTTTCCCGCACTGCTAAAGGCTTGGCACGGCGGTCCGCCAACGATGACATCAATCTCATCAGTTGAACTCAGTCCTGCTTTTGCTCGAATTTCTGTGGCTGAGTAATCCCGAATATCCCCAATCAATGCCATATCTGGTCGATTGATCTCAATTGTTTTTCGAGCGGCTGCATCAATTTCACAAGCAAGTAGTATTTGGATGCCTTCTTTTTCTAGCCCCAAGTCCAGACCCATGCAACCAGAAAAAAAGCTCAAAGCTTTTAGTTTAGGTTTGCTAAACGAGCGTCGCCCACGATCGGGGATTTTTAAGCTTATATCCTCTCCTTTGACACGGTAGCTCCGAACAGACTCTGATGCTACAATCCACCGACTACTAATCTTTTCCCCGCTGATTTCGCCATACCGGAGTAGCTGACGTACATATTGCTCAGAGCAGTTTAAGATTTCAGAGGTTTCTTTTACAGAGAGGTATTGAGTACCCATACTTTCGGGCGCGAAACTAAAACTAAGTACCCATGCTACTGTCAAAGCAGTATGCTTGCAAGTATTGCGAACAAATGTTCTTGTCTCAGCGTTTTGCCTAAAGTTAGCGTCAGCCGTCGAACACTGCGTTGGTGCTGACGGTACAGTAGTTGGGCTGCAAAGTAAAATATAATCTTTTAGATTTGATATGAACAGAATTGAATTTTTGCGCTTTCGCCGATCTTATGATCGAGTATTACGCCAGGTTCTATTAGACCTTGAATTTTTTATCGAAGATCTAGTTGGAATTAGTGTTTATGCGGTCACACATCGGTTAAAGACTTTTGAAAGCGCTCTTGAAAAATCAAAGAGGCTCAAGCTGAAAATTGATGAAATGCAAGACATCGCTGGCATTAGGATTGTTGTAGCAACTTCAGATGAAGTAGAAGTTCTTGCTCGCTTTTTCTCTAGAAAGGCTGATTCAAAAGACCTCACTATCAAATCAGATAAAGTAATTGCTAAAAAAGATGGGTATCGGGCAAGGCATTTAATCTTAGAGTTCTCAGGGCATTATTCGAGGTCGATGTACCCAGCTTTTGTAGAGGTTCAAATTCTTACTCTTCTGCAAAGTACTTTCAACTATATTTCAAGAGCTTGGATATATAAAGCCGATCGTGCATTAACGGAGGAGTGGTACTCAAGTTTCCAAAAAATGTCTAGCGATTTGGCGGAAATCGATCAAAGAATTGCTCATTTACAAAAACAAGTTGTTGAGTCTTCTGTATCTTCAGCGCCAAACGATCCTCTCACTCCTTTTTCTTACCAGCAAATCGTTACTGAGATTTTCGGAGAGACTATTCAAATAAATGATGCAGTAGATGTTGTACAAATGTTGATTGATGTTGGGTGCGACACGAACGGGAAGTTGCAGAATTTCTTTAGGAGAGATGACATCCTAAACTTGCGTGAACAGATTACTATGATAGATTCAGAAGCTGGACAAGCTTTTGCAAAGCTTATAGTTGGTATGCCAATTAATAGCTTTTATGTAATGTTTGGTCTTCGATTTGATTCGACCAAAGAATTGATTCAAATGTTTAATCAGGTGAAGCCGAAGGATGAAAACTCTTAATAATAATGCTAATACAGCCTAACAACGCCCATGTACACCGACCGCCGAGAGTTGATCGGTTGTGAAGCATAAGGTTATCTGCGGCGGGTGATGGGCAACGTTACAAGGAAAAGTGAATAAACATTGATGAAGTCACTTCGAGTTCATAATGTAACATCAATAACTTATCTTCAATTTAAAATTACCATCGCTTATTCCTGTCTTTGATTATTAGTAAACTTAGCCTAATATTGCTTCTCTCTGTCTCTTTCACAAATTCTCTTATGATTCCCACTTATCCACTCAGAAATTTTCAGTGAAGATATTGCAACGTTGTTCTGGTTCTGCTGCTGTTCCTGAGCCTAGCTCTATGCTTGGATTGGGCATTATGGCATTGGGTGGAGCCATGCTCAAACAGCGCACCAAGCGTAAAGCTCTCCAATAGTTTGAGTAAGCTAATTTGAGTAAGCTAAGCAGTCAGATACCAACAAAGCAATGGGCAGCAGATTGTCTTCACTGCCCGTTGCTTGGTTAAATACCCTCATGATTTCCAAGTCACTGGCTTTAGATTAGTTACAATTAGATGGCAGTTGTATTCCTAAGCCCTTATGAGCCAAAGCTTGACTTTAGAACTTAGCGAACAGGTATTTGTGGCAATTCAGCGACAAGCCCAAGCGATTGGGCTTTCTCCAGCGCAGTTAGCCACTACCTTGTTAGAGCGGCAGTTCACACAAGCGTTCAAACTGCTTTTGAATGACTCCGAGCAAAATGCAGCACGGGCGAGGTTTGAGCGTCACTTCGGGGCGTTGGCACTAGGCAACTCTACCGATTTAGATAACGAGAGCATTGATGCCGATCTAGTGAGGGAGTATGGCAGCACTCATGAGGGAGAATAATGCTCCTCATGAGGGAGAATAATGCTCCTCGATACCTCTGGGTTACTCTGTCTACATTTCTCTACTGAGCCGCTGCATACTCAAGCTTGCATTGAGTATCAAAAAGCGACCATGCGGTTGACTCACAATTATGTTATTGCGGAGTATGTTGCCCTGGCTAATGCCCGACGATTTCCTCGTGCATCAGTTCTTGATTTTGTTGTCGATCTGCTAAGCAACCCGGATATTGAGGTTGTATGGGTTGATGAGTCAATCCACCGAGCCGCTGTTGAATTGCTAACCCTACGGCAAGACAAGACTTACTCACTCTGCGATGCGGTCAGTTTTGTTTTGATGCGTCAACGGGAAGTTTCTGAAGCATTGACTACCGATCGACATTTTGAGCAAGAAGGATTTGTGCGATTGTTAAAGCTAACCAGCTAACAACCCAGCATTTTCAGCTTTTGTTGATAGGATTGACAGGAATTGTCCCCATCCAGCATCGTGAGAGGTGCGGGCGGAAGCTTGAGAGGGCGCGATTATTTGGGACTGACGGGCTATCCGCTTGCCAATCGGGCAACCATCTTCAATCTTAGGTAGGAACGGTACTCAAAACTTACTTGTCATCAGGAAAATAAATGTTAAGTTAGTGCTGTCTACTGAGAACACTACAGGCTAGCAATGTACGACATTGAGGTTGAGTCAAGTCGAGAGTTCTGCAATTGTGGCAGTGTAATGAAATGTGAAAGAGCTTTTTCGCATCGCTGGTACGATAACGAAGAAAACTCGTATTACACAATTCAGGTCTTTAAAATTCTGACTTGTTTGACCTGTCGTTCTGTAACAGTGCTTCTTTACACTGCGGGAGGTATTGAAGAGGAAGATGAGCAGTGGGCGGAGGCGAACCCAAACGAGCCACAGTTCCGCTATTATGGGCGGTCTGTTTTATATGCTCCGGCAAGACAGTTACATGGTTCAATTCCTCGGTCTATTTCTGAGGTGGTTAAGCAGGCTGAAGCGGTTCTTGCAAGATCGCCACGAGCAAGCTTCATCTTGTGCAGAGCGGTGTTAGAAGAAATTTGCAATGACTTTAAAATACCTACTGAAAGCACAAACAATAAAGGCAAAAGCTATTTCAGAAAGCTACATGACAGGCTCTCCCAATTGTTTGAACAGGAGCAAATGTTAGAAGAATTACAAACAATCATCAATGGTATAAAGGATCTTGGTAATGAGGGCGCACATTCAGATCATCTTGCTTTTGCAAAACAAATGAAAGCACAAGATGCAGAAAATTTACTCACTTTAGTAAATTATGTTCTTGAGAGGTTATATGTTGATAGATATCGTCAGCAAGAAGCTGCGGAAACATTGAAAGAGTTAAAGAGTAAAATACCGTTATTGGAACAGTGAACATCGGCATAACAACCCTAGTCTCCCTTGCTCGCAATTTTATTTCCTCTCCCGCGCTAATTTCCTGGCTTTAATCGCTTCTAATTGTTGCTTGATTTGCGCAATCGCGTCGGGATTGTCGCTTTGAGCGTATAATTCGCTCGCCCGCACTAAATTGACCGCTGCATCGTCATCTTGCCGCAGGTTCGCCCAACAAAGACCGCGATTATGGTAGGCTTCGGGCAGGTCTTCTAATTGTCCGATCGCTTGGGTGAAGCGATCGCGCGCTTGCTGGTAATTGCCCCGATTAAAGGCTTCGCAGCCCTTCTCAAAGCTCTCTTTCGCTTTATTTCCGGTGCGATCGGCTTCTAGCGCGGTTGCGAGGGGAACTGCTTCGGCGAACAAAACTGCCGTACTGCCGCTGCCGCGATACGCCCACAGCATAATGCCAATCCCCAACCCCGCAACCAGGGAGACGGCTACTGCCCAAATTACAAAGCGATCGAGTTCCATTCTTCCGATAATCCCCGTTTTTTATTGACAATCTTACGTCTTTATGGTATCACCGAAAAAACTGGACGCGATCTTTGAGATCGTCCACGTAGCGAACCGCTTTTTGGTAGCTGTCGGTATCGCCGCTTTCGAGGAATAGGTTGATTGCCACATTGCCGTCAGAGATCGCTTGTTGGGTTTTCCCTATGCGGCTGTAAGTTTGCGCCCGGTGGTAGTAAGCGGCGGCACAGTTGGCATCTAATTGAATCGCGCGCTCGAAATCTGCGATCGCGCCTTGATAATCATTGAGTTTTAAACGCGCTTTACCGCGTTGATAAAAAGCTTGGGGCTGACCGAGATCGCAGCGAATCGATTCAGTATAATCCGAGATTGCCCCGCGATCGTCGCCCATCATTGCCCGGACTAAACCGCGACTGAGGTAAGCCGCCCCAGAACTCGGATTTTCCTTCAATTCCTCGTTTAAAGCGCGAATTGCGCCGGGATAATCTCCCTTTTCCGCCCGTTCTATGCCGAGGGTGCGAAAGCTTTTCTCAGCTTCTGCGGCAACTGTTACCGTTGAGGAGTTACCGAGAAGTTTATGAGCGGAAAGAACTTCTTGGCGCGCCCAGCGATCCGCCGCTAAGATATCATCAAGCGTCGGTTGTTGCACATTTTGAGCAGAAAAGCGATCGCAGGCATATTCAATACAACGCGCGATATCCAAATAGCCGATTTTTTCCTCTAAAAATAACTCCACCGCTTGTTCGTTAGCAGCGTTCAGCACGGCTGGCATCGCCCCGCCCGCGCGTCCGGCGGCGTAAGCGAGATCCATACAGGGATATTTCGCGCGATCGGGTTCCTTAAAGGTTAAATTGCCCGCTTTCACCAAATCCAGCGATTCCCAATCGGTATAAATTCGTTCCGGCCAAGAAAGCGCATAAAGTAGAGGCAAGCGCATATCCGGCCAACCTAACTGCGCCAAAACCGAGGTATCTTCTAACTCAATTAAGGAGTGAATAATGCTTTGCGGATGCACGACGATATCGATTTTGTCGTAATCCACGCCGAACAGGAAGTGCGCCTCAATCACTTCCAATCCTTTATTCATTAACGTCGCCGAATCGATGGTAATTTTGCGTCCCATCGACCAATTCGGGTGTTTGAGGGCATCTTCTACCTTGACCCCTGCCAGCTTTTCGACGGGCAAATCGCGGAACGCCCCCCCGGAAGCGGTGAGGAGGATGCGGCGCAAACCGCCTTCGGGAACGCCCTGCAAGCATTGAAAAATCGCGGAATGTTCCGAGTCGGCGGGGAGGAGTTTAACGCCGTGCTTTTGAACCAGGGGTAGCACGACGGGGCCGCCAGCAATTAACGTTTCTTTATTAGCGAGGGCGATATCTTTCCCGGCTTCGATCGCGGCTAGCGTCGGTAAAAGTCCCGCACAGCCGACGATCCCCGTGACCACGCTTTGGGAATCGCCGTAACGCGCCACTTCCACCACACCTTCATCGCCCGCCAGGAGAACGGGGGGATTGGGAAACGACGCGATCGCATCCTTCAATTCAGCCAACTTACTTTCATCGCCAATCGCCGCGACTTCCGGCTGAAATTGACGAATTTGTTCGGCAAAAAGCGACACATTTTGTCGGGCTGCCAATCCGACGACTCGAAACTTATCGGGATGATGGGTAACGATATCGAGAGTTTGCGTGCCGATCGAACCAGTCGAACCGAGAATAGAGATCGCTTTCACGGAATTTTAACCTTTGCTTTAGAATCGCCTTCCCTCCACTTTGACACTCCCCGCACTCTCTGTAACGGGGATTCCTGATTCAGCGAGACAACTTACTAAATAGACTTACATCTACTTGGCAGAGGTCGAACTCTCCCCAGGCGTTAATTTGGGTATGCCCTACCCTATTTATGCCTCTAGCTAAGATATTCAATGCCGCATTGTGGTCGCGGTCTAGTACAGTGCCACAATGCCCGCAGCAATGAGTACGTTGACTCAATGTTTTAACAACTTGCTTACCGCAGTTTGAACAATTCTGACTTGTATATTGGGGAGGTACTGCAACAGTAACTTTGCCAAATACCTTACCAAAATACTCAACCCATTGCCGGAACATTGACCAACTCGCATCGTTGATAGACTTAGCTAATTTATGATTCTTTACCATGTTCCGCACTTGCAAATCCTCGTAGGCAATCAGGTCGTTAGACCGAACTACGCACCTTGCCGTCTTAACGGCAAAGTCTTTACGCTGCCTGCTTACTTGCAAGTGCTTCTTGGCTAAGCGCTTAATTGCTTTTTTGCGGTTAGCCGATCCTTTCTTCCGCTTAGAAACCTGGCGTTGTAACTTTTTGAGTTGACGTTCCGATTTTCTAAGGTATTTAGGATTCTCGACAACTTCACCATTGCTATCGGTATAGAAATGATTGAGTCCAACATCTAGCCCGATAGTGGTTTTCGAGGGTTCAATCTCTTCTGTTCGCTCAACATCGACGCAGAACTGAGCATAGTAACCATCAGCCCGTTTTACGAGTCTGATACGCTTAATCCGCTCGATCTGGTAGAAGCTTAAATCGCGCGAACCGATTAATTTGAGCCTGCCAATCTTGAAGCCATCGGTCAAAGTTAGGGATTTCCGATCGTCGCTAAGCTTCCATCCTGAAGTTTTATATTCGACAGAGTGACCGCGCTTTTTGAATCTCGGAAAGCCCTTTTTACCGGGTACTTTCTTCTGGCAATTCTCAAAGAATCGACTAATGGCAGACCACGCTCTTTCTGCACTGGCTTGTCTTGCTTGAGAATTTAACTTTTTAGCAAACTCAAACTCTTTTGCAAGTACAGCGCAGTATTTGTTGAGGTCGTATTTATCGCTCCCTTTTACATCCATCCATAGCCTCAAAGCCTTATTGCGGACAAACAAAGCAGTACGAATCGCCTCGTCTATGAGGTCGTACTGCTCTGTCTTTCCTTTTAGCTGGGCTTTGAGTATTAGCATGGATTGGGTCAGTCTTATGCTGGATATTCTAGCAGAGAATGTTAGCTTAAAACTTTCGGTTTTCGCTCTCCAGGAGTGACTATTAAGCGTTATTGACGCGGGCAAAAGCCCGCGCCATTTTGAGGTTCAGGGGTAACAATCCTTCTCGTTTTTCTCCAAAGGCACTGTTGAGGATCGCAGCGATTTGGCAGTCGCGTCCGCGATCTAAGAAGGAAGCCCTAAATTTTTAACGCGATCGCAATTTAAGAATCCGAGCCAAGCACTTGTGTTTTCAGCTTATTGACTTCTGCTACTAACTCTTGGCGATCCGCAGCTTTAAGCAGGTAGCGGTAGACAAACCAGCCCGTATAACCCAAGCCCACTAATTCTAAGCCGGGAGCGAGGAGCGGAATATCGTTAATGGCATCGAGTAAGGCTAACGTTACCTTAACGGTAATGATGCCTGCAATAAATAATCCCAGTGTTAAGAGCGGTTGTTTGTAATCCGAGAAAAATCTCGCAATGTAATTCGGTAATTGTGACGTAAATTCGCTGACAGTTTCAGCCCATTCTTGCCAAGCCGGCTCGCTTGCAGGGTAGGCAATTTGACCTGCGGGTTCGGTTTTAATCCCCACGGGCGATTGTTCTACGGTTTTGATTTCTGGCTCTTGCATGGTTTCAATCTCCTGATTGAGTCAATGATGAGATACTATTCGTCGAATCGACAACCGCACTTGGGGCGTAGACTGACTGATTGACATCTGCCCATCTTATCAGCGACTTTCATTTTTTGACATCCTCCCCGTAGCAATCCTTTAACGATTCGTAAGGGTACTCCGATGGTCATACCCATTAAAAATTAAAAATTAAAAATTAAAAATGAAGAAACCTAGATATATTAGGGGTTTCAGCCTCAATATCTGTCGTCCGAACTTGGAGAATTGGGATCGGCAGGGGTAGAACGCGATCGCGATATAGTGGGCTGCCGAAAATGTTGTAGCACAAAAGTGCGGAATTGAAAACTGGGGGGACGGGGAGATGGGGAGAAAAATTTGACCCCTAATTTTAAGTTTGTCAAGGTACTAAGGGCAATTTCTCCACTCGCTCGAGCGACTCAAGACTCGTAATCCAGGATTTTGGCATAGTCACCCAGAGCGTAACAAGCCATACGCAAACTGCGTAACGTTTCTTCTTCGACGCGGGCATCGTGAAGCGCCCTCGCTAGCGTCAAACGCTGTTCGTAGAAGGAAATGGCGCGCGCGTAGTCGCCAATCGCATCGCAAATAATCCCCAAGCTAGCGAGGGCCTGTTCTTGGGCGCGAGTATCCCCACAAAGATAAGCATTATTTAAGCGTTCTTGCCCGTAGGAGATTGCCCGCTCGTAATCGCCTTGGGTGTAACAAGCATTGCTCAAATTGCGTAAAATTTGCATTTGACTTTGACTATCCTCGAGGCGTTGCGCGATCGCCAAACGCTTTTCGTAATAATCGATCGCGCCGTCGTAATTTCCCAAAGCATAGTAGGCATTGCCTAAATTTTTAAGAATTTGGGCTTCTGTTTTCGCGTCTTTGAGGTTTTGGGCGAGTTGCAAACTTTGTTCTTGAGCCGCGATCGCCTCTGTATAATCGCCTCGAGCCTTATAAGCCAAACCCAAGTTATTGTAGGCAGCAATTTGCCCGGTAATATCCTTCTCCTGTTGCAGGAGCAATAACCCTTCTTGCTGATATTGCAGGGCTTCGTGATAATCTTTGAGGTGGCGATAGGCATTCGCGATATTACCGAGAAGTTGCCCCTCCAAACGTCTATCTTGCAGTTCTCGAGCAAGGGCTAAACTCTGACGAGTGTAAGCGATCGCTTGCGGGTAGTCCCCCGAACTGTAGGAGTTGAGTCCGAGGCAACAGAACGAGCGAGCCATTCCTAAGCGATCGTTCGCTGCTTTATAAGCGCGTAAGGCTTTTTGAAAACTCTCGTGCGCGGCATCAAAATCTCCCTGATTCTGCTGCCGAATGCCATCATCTAGCAAGCGTCTTTGACTGCTATTCGGATATGAGGAAGCAATTTGACTCATGAGTCGCGAGCGGATTATCGGGTATATTCGGTGCGCTGGCTTTCGGAACGGGGGAAAATATCTTCCTTCGGCAATTGGGAGGGAAGCAAGCGAAATTCCACTTTTTAGAATCCTGCGTTCCTTGACGGATATGGGGAATTTTCGGTTCGTTCGGACTTATTATTCCCTGACTAAATTATAAAGTTTCTGTAAAGCCCTAAAAAATTCAGAACTTTCCTAATTACTCTTTATCTCTTGCTACTCTTTTTTGCTGCGATCTTAAGCGATAAGTATCGATCCCGATCGCGCCCTTAAAATTCGTTTGAGCGATATTTGCCTGAGTCAAGTTGACTCCAGCCAAAAAAGCACCCTCTAAATTTACTTCACTGAGATTAACCGCCGTCAGGTTGGCTTCTCCTAAATTACTCGCTCTCAAGTCACAACCTGTTAAATTACTGTACAACAAGTTCGCTCTAACCAGTTGTGCCTCAATCAGATTGGCGTTTTCTAAGTTTACACCAATTGCGCTGACCCCATTAAGATTTGCGGCGCGCAAGTTAGCTTCTGAGAGTGCGGCTCCATTAAGGGTACTCTCTGTCAAGATGGCGCTGTGCAGGTAGGCAAAGGGCAGGAGCGCGCCCGTCAGATTCGCCCGGGTTAAATTCGCGATCGCAAACTTCCCATTCGTTAAATTTGCCCCGGTTAAATTCGCCCCAGTTAAATTCGCTCGATTAAAACCGCCATTTTTCACCATCGCCTCGGTTAAGTTCGCCCCGCTCAAATTCGCCGTATAAAACCCCGCTCCTTGCAGCCTCGCCCGCGTTAAATTCGCTCCTGACAGATTCGCTCCCGCAAAATTCGTATCGACTAACTTCGCTTCCGTTAAATCCGCACCGCTCAAAGTCGCACCGTCTAAATTCGCAACTTCCAACACTGCCTCCCGGAGATTAGCGCCGCTCAAATTCGCTCCCGGCAATTTGGCTAAGTTCATCGTAGCTTGCTGCAAATTCGCTCCCGATAGCACGGCTAGGGATAAATTTGTCTCCGCTAGCGTCGCTTGCTGTAAATTCGCCTTACTCAAATTTGTATTTCTTAAATCTGCGGCCGTTAAATCCGCACTTTCGAGACTCGCTCCTCGTAAATTGGCTCCCGACAAATTTGCGCTCTGCAATCTGGCACTATCGAGATTGGCAATAATCTTTTTATCTTCCTGTTGGCGCAACCCGAAATCGGCTCGTTGCAAGTTTGCGCGATCGAGATTTGCAAAAGTTAATTGTCCCCCCACCAACTTAGCATCGCTCAAATCTGCCCCATTCAAGTTCGCCCCACTCAAGTTCGCCCCGCTCAAATCTGCCCCATTCAAATTCGCCCCGCTCAAATTCGCCCGCCCTAGCTGCGCCTCTGTTAAATCGCACTTGGGACACTCGTTTTTCTGGAGGAGGCGTTCGACATCTTGGGGGTTAGCCGCACGAGTTGGCAGCGCGAAACTTAGCGTTGCTAGCCAGAATATTAATAAAAATAATTTGAAATTCATAGATTAAATGCTGAATGTTGAACTCTGAAGAGCGCCCCTCTCCCTAACTCTTGACAGAGGGGAGGTTTTGCACGACCGTTAAGTTAAAGAGATTGAGGAATTCCGCCCGAAGCTCGACATTTCTGTAGAGCAGCAATCCGTCATCTATAAATCCATAGTATTTCCCAGCCATGACTTCTCAACTGCGCATTTACGTGCCAGATCACCCCTTAATTAAACATTGGCTTGCGGTAGCCCGCGATCGCGATACGCCTTCAGTTCTCTTTCGCAGCGCGATGGTAGAGCTAGGGCGCTGGTTGACTTACGAAGCAAGTCGCTCCTGGCTGCCCGTGGAAGAAACAACCGTGTACACCCCGCTAGCAGAAACCGCAGCAACAGTTATCGATCCCAGAGTACCAACGGCGATTGTCCCCATTTTACGCGCGGGCTTAGCTTTAATCGAAGGCGCTCAGAGCGTGATGCCTTTAGCCTCGATTTACCATCTCGGATTGGTTCGCGATGAAGAAACCCTAGAGCCAAGCTGCTACCTCAATAAACTGCCCGATCGCTTTGACGCAGGAACTCGGATTTTGATTCTCGAGCCGATGCTGGCTACCGGCGGTTCGATTGCAGCGGCGATGGAAGCAATTGTCGCACGAGGCGGCGATCCGGCTTCGATTCGCATTATCTCAATTGTTGCTGCCCCGCCCGCTTTGCAAAAGCTCAGTCAAAAGTATCCTCAATTGAATATTTACAGCGCCATCATTGACGAAGGGGTAAACGAGAAAGGCTATATTGTTCCGGGTTTGGGCGATGCGGGCGATCGCGCTTTTGGAACTTAAGCTGGCGATGAGTGCATAAAACTTGCGTCAGTCCTTGAGATAACGTAGAAGAATAGCGATTTTGAAAAATGAGTCAAATTTTAGAGCTTATGAGTCAACGCGATGGGTTTGGGAATGGATTTTTACTCGGAGCGGTTGTCGGCGGTTTAGTCGGCGGCTTAGTTGGCGCGATCGCAACTTCGCGACGACAGGACACCTCCGAGCGCGAAAGCATCTTAGTTGAAGCAACGGAAGCGACTAACGACGAAACCGGCGGCATTGAAGGCACTCGTCGCAGTTTGGAAACAAAAATTGCTCAGTTGAATGCCGCCATTGATGACGTGCGGCAACAATTGAACTCTGTCAACCGCAATGGGACTGAATTGGAGCGGGAGTATCGAGAGCGATGATTAAGAATGGATAATGGATAACGAATGGCGATTGCTTTATCGTTGACATTTTGCAAAAATTTTGATATGGGCAACTGCTTTGACATAAGAGAATTTTTAGACTTGCCATTCCCCATCGCTGACGGGAGGAGGCTCGCTCCAATACGCTCGTAGCATCTTCGCCCGAGACGCGATCGATTTCCCGCGCACCCGTAAGATCGATTTGATACAATCAAACCATCGAATTGCTCCCACTTTTACTTTTACAAGGTCATAACCGTTTAAACCGCGATGATTGCAAACGAGGCTTCTGTGTTACTAATCAATACCTTAATTCAATTTCTAGCGCTCTACCAGTTAGTCTTAATCGTGCGAATTTTACTAACTTGGTTTCAAACGATGGAATGGGCGAATCAAATTGCTTCTTTCCTCAGCCCGATTACCGATCCGTTCCTCAATCTCTTCCGCTCCTTTATTCCGCCACTGGGAGGTCTTGATTTATCGCCCATGCTCGCTTTCTTTGCAATTTATATCCTTCAACAAGTGCTAACTCAAGTGGGAAGTGCCGCACTAAGTTATTAAAAACTCGTGCGGGTTTGCACCAATATAAAGGGGTTTAGGCGATCGCGAATCTGACCCCTTTTTTTTATGCGCAAAGCAGCGAGAATTCAGAGTTGAAAGTGGGAAAAATAGGGAAATAGAACTGCACGAACCTCAAAACCTAGGAGCGATGAGCATCCAACGAAAAACTCGAATCGGATACATAAAACTCAGTTTGGCGCTCTGCTCGTTCCTTTCTCCCCCAGTCTCCGCCCAATCCTTCCCACCCGCAACGCTAGCACGCGAAGGGAGCGGCCCGATCCGCTTAGTCGGGCAGGGCGATTGGAGCAGCCTAGAAATCCCAATTCAGTACGACAATCCAGCCGTCGTACTCCTCGATCGCGGTGCAACCTTAGTCCGGCGCGATGGCAGCTATACCGCCCCAAAATCGGGACAAATTTTTGGGAAATTAACCTCCGATGTTTTGACTTCCCCCTTCACCTACTCTCTCGATTTACCGCCCGTTCCCACCGGCCAATACTACGATGTCGATAACAACGGCAAACCCGATCCCGGCGTACAAATTTGGGCGGTGACGCTCGCCAATAACGCCATCCTCACCCCCGACGAACCCTACCTTTCCCCCGTCGAACAATTAACCCAACTCTCCGTTCCCATCGATTCTCTGCTCGTAACACCGCCAACCGGCAAAGATAGCCTCGCTGAAACCTGCGGTGGGACGCTCTTAGTTTACGCAGCAGAAGCAGGACAGGGCTTTCCGTCAGGATTTGGGGCGGACGGGAAGTTATTTACCGCAGACGATCCGATCGCAGCCCTACCTCAAGGCTATACCGTCGTGCGCTTAAAGCGAGAAGGCTTTCAATTCGATCGCTCCCGAGAGGCAATTGTCTTTTTAAGGGAGCGCCCGGAAGATGGGACAACGGATTTCTCCCAACTCAGCTATACAGCTTCCTTCGATGCGCTGATCGACTTGCTGAAAAAGCGCTACGCTTATACCGAGTTGCGCGGCATCGATTGGGACGCTTGGCGCAAGCAGTACCGCCCCCAAATAGCCGCCGCCGAAAAACAGCGGGATGCTACCGCTTATTTTACCATTCTCGACGAAATCGCGCAGGCAATGCGAGATACTCACGTTCAGGTCTTAGGTGCTGCTGAAGTGATTGCACCCCGATTGCAAGCTCAATTAGCCGATTTTAACGGCTCATTCGGCATCGAAGCGGTCGAACTCGCCGACGGGCGGGTGCTGGTACAGCGGGTTATGCCCGGAAGTGCTGCCGATCGCGCTGGAATTGAACCCCTCAGCGAAATTATCGCTACGAATGGCATCGCGATCCGCGATCGCATCGCCCAACTCACTCAAACCTCTTTCGCCGCCACCCCAGAAACCCGCCGCTTAGATGCCGTAACGCGCGCGCTCCGCTTTCCAGCCCGCACCCCAGTTGCCCTACGCTACCGCACCCCAACCGGAACCCTCCAAGAAAAAACCCTAACCGCCGTCTGGCTTCCCTTACCCGAACCGCTAGACTTAGCTCGCATCTATCCCACCTCGCGCACGCTAGCGCGAGGGGGTAAGCAATATGGATACCTGCGCTGGACGAGCTTTCGCGATAGCAGCGAAGAAATCGCGCGCTTCAGATATTCCCTCAATCGATTCAAGCAAGCAGGCGTTTCCGGTTTGATTCTCGATTTGCGGGAAAATGAGGGCGGCAGCGTAGCGCTGTTAATGTCGCTGCTATCTTTCTTTTGGAGCGAGAACAAGCCCTTATTGCTCGATCGCACGATTAGCGAACGAGCCGATATCGCGACTGGCACCTTTATTCCCTACTCTTCTTTTGAAATTCCCGCTAATTTACCCATATTTTCCCCCACGCCGGATTCCTACTACGGCGGAAAAGTTGCCATCTTAGTAAGCGATAAATGCGTCAGTGCCTGCGAATTTTTTGCCGATTGGATGCAGCGCTACGGGCGAGGTGTCGCGATTGGCGCGCATTCCACCAGCGGAGCGGGCGGTTCTGTGGCTTGGGTTCCCCTCCCAGACGATACGATCTTTACCTACACTTATACTCGCGAACTCGATCGCCAGGGCCAGCCTTATATCGAAGGGCGAGGAGTGCAGCCCGAAGTGCGCGTGCCGATAACAGAGGAGTACGCGCGCGCGATCCTCGAGGGGAAGGATCCGCTCCTAGAAGCTGCGATCGACTACTTACAAGGGTCTGCGAGTCCGGAGTAGGAGGCGCGCTAGTATATGCTAAGTTGAGCTAGGAAATCCAAGGCAAGAGGTTTGTAATGGGAATTGCCGCGAATCAAATTAAATTTGGGACTGATGGGTGGCGGGGAGTAATTGCCGCCGATTTTACCTTTGAACGATTGACCATGTTAGCGACGCTAGCCGCAGAAGTGCTAGCCCAAAATTATGGCGATGTGGAGAATAATCGCTTAATTTTAATCGGTTACGATCGTCGCTTCATGGCTGAAGATTTTGCGCGGGCGGCAGCCGAAGCCGTGCAAGCGGCGGGTTACGATGTTAAGTTGGCTTCCGGTTATTCTCCTACGCCTGCCTTGAGTTGGGCGGCAAAAGCCCAAAAAGCGCTCGGTGCTTTAGTCATCACTGCCAGTCACAACCCGGCAAAATATTTGGGACTGAAGGTGAAAGGCGCATTTGGCGGTTCGGTGGCCCCCGAAATTACCCAGCAAATCGAAGCGCTGATTCCGCAAGGGCAGCGGGTAGCCGAAACGCCGGGGACGCTCGAAGAATTCGATCCTTGGGAGAGTTACTGCGAGGGATTGCGCGCTTGCGTGCGCGTGGAGCCGATTCGGGAGGCCATCGTTGCCGGAAAACTCAAGCTTTGGGTGGATGTGATGCACGGGGCGGCGGCGAGCGGCTTATCGCGCTTGTTAGGAACCCAAGTTGAGGAGTTAAACTGCGATCGGGATCCGCTGTTTGGTGGTGGCGCGCCGGAACCTTTACCTAAGTATATCCCGGAGCTTCTCGCGGTTGTTAAAGCCGCAGCAGAGCGGGGCGAGGGAGAAATGCGCGTTGGCTTGGTTTTTGATGGCGATTGCGATCGCATCGCAGCGGTAGACGGGCAAGGCAATTTCCTCAGTTCCCAAATCCTCATCCCGATCTTAATCGACCATCTCTCCCGCGCGCGAGGGATGACGGGAGAAGTTGTGAAAACCGTCAGCGGTTCCGACTTAATTCCTAAGTTGGCAGAGTTATACGAACTGCCCCTCTATCAAACGCCGATTGGTTATAAATATGTGGGCGATCGCATGATGGCTGTCCCTGCCCTCCTCGGCGGCGAAGAGTCCGGCGGTATCGGCTACGGACATCATATTCCCGAACGCGATGCCCTCCTTTCTGCCCTCTACGTTCTCGAAGCGGTGGTCGAGTCCGGTCGAGATTTAGGGGAATTTTATGCCCAGTTACAGGAGAAAGCGGGGTTTTTCTCGGATTACGATCGCATCGACCTGCCTTTAGCGGGAATGGACGTGCGACAGCGCTTGCTGGAGCGGTTGCAAAGCGAACCTCTGGTTGAAATTGCCGGACAGTCGGTGGTGGATTGTTTAACCGTCGATGGTTACAAATTCCGCCTCACCGATGGTAGCTGGCTATTGATTCGCTTCAGTGGCACCGAACCCGTTTTGCGCTTATACTGCGAGGCGGCAAATTTGGAGCGAGTCCGAGAAATTCTAGAATGGGCGCGGGATTGGGCAAATTCTGTTTAACAATTGGGAGAGAAAGGGGGAAAACCTAACGATTAAACCTAGGGTTTGACTCCTCAGTCAGATGCGACGTAATTTTAAATTTTTCCCCCTTCTTCAGCGATTGAAGAATTCACTTCAAACCGACTTTTCAATCTGCCATCCACAACTTACAATTGAAATATGCAAGATTGGCATATTGACATTTTAACCGCCTTAGCAGTGTAGTCACTCCTAAGCCTCGCGAATTAGGATTCGGTTAATCGACCAGCCGAACGGTTTCTGCTTTAGAGCAACTGCCCCGACTCGATTCGGAGATTCGGTCTTCACTTTCGCTCCACAGACTATTCCCGCAAGTCTTGCGGTTTTTAGACTTTTAATTACGATGAGAACGTTAATTGTTGCAAGTAGCAATCCCGGTAAAGTGCGCGAAATGGAGGCTTATTTAAGTCAGTTCGACTGGAAATGGGGCTTGATGCCGCCGGGATTGGAAATCGAGGAAACAGGAACGACCTTTGCCGAAAATGCTTGCTTGAAAGCGAGTGTTGTTGCGAAAGCGACGGGAGAATGGGCGATCGCGGACGATTCGGGCTTAGCGGTGGACGCGCTCGACGGCGCGCCCGGAATTTATTCCGCTCGCTATGCGGCAACCGATAGCGAGCGCATCGCCCGAGTTTTGTCCGAATTAGGAAACACCGATCGCCGCAGCGCCCAATTCGTGTGCGCGATCGCGATCGCCCGCCCCGACGGCTCAATTGCCCTCCAAACTGAAGGCATCTGCCCGGGAGAAATACTCCGGGAACCCCAAGGAACAGAAGGATTTGGCTACGATCCAATCTTTTACGTTCCGGAGTTGCAGATGACCTTTGCACAAATGCCCGCAGAAGTCAAGCACGAAATCAGTCACCGCGCTAGAGCTTTTGCTGTTTTACTCTCTCAACAGTCAGTCCTCGATTAACTTTTCCATCGACCGTCTTTAAACAGCCTCCAGATTTTCCTCTCCCGTGCGAATGCGGATAATCTTTTCGACAGGAGAAATAAAGATTTTCCCATCGCCAATTTCTCCTGTTCGGGCAGCCGCGATCACCTTTTCGACGACCATATCAACTTGGTTGTCTTCAATGACAATCTCGACTTTAAGCTTTTGCAAAAACTCAACGGTATACTCAGAGCCTCGATAGCGTTCGGTTTGTCCCTTCTGACGGCCGAATCCTCGCACCTCAGAAACGGTCATCCCAACGATACCAGCATTGACGAGAGCAATTTTAACTTCATCGAGTTTAAAAGGACGGATAATCGCTTCTACCTTTTTCAAGGGTTCAACTCCTTACACGACGGTCTATTACATTTCTCGTCTATTAAGATACATGATTCCTACCGAACAAGTGAAACTGGATTTACAGAAAAAAAATCCCCTGACGTTCGGTCAGAGGAGAATTAACCAGGGTGCATCTACCAATTCACTCTTCGGCGCTACCGGGCCCCATCCGGAACGAAATGCCAGAAAAGATCCTGTCGCGCTCTGTTCCACGCCTTTTCATAAGTTTTTCACCAAGAGTCGCTATCATAAACACATTTCAACGAAATCAGAATTTGGGTTAAGTTATAGATCGTCGCTCCCGATCGGGAGCGAGTTTTCCAACCATTCCCGAGTCGGGAATGGCGATCCGATCGCACCATACCCCCTTCGAGCGTCATCCCTTCGATTGATTGAACCGTGTCTAAATCTCCCGACTCAGAACGTTTGAGCCGAACTTCAACAGCAGTTATGCCTTGGCATTTTCTCCCGCTCGCTCGGAGGAAATGCTAATTTCGCGCTTTTGTCCCTATAGAGTGTCAATCGCTCTCTATAAGGTTCCTGATGCTTTGCTCGGAGGAACCCAAGGGAATACTAAACGGTCGGGACAGAACTTCAGTCGGTACATTCCCTTTGCATCGACTCGATTCATTGAATTTGCTGGGAACGCTGTTGTTAAGTCAATGTCGATAAGGAGAAGGAATCGTGAACTATCCCCGCGTGCTGTGTATGGGCGAGATGTTATTCGATCGCATAGCCGACCAACCCGGACTGCCGTTAGAAGAAGTTGAATCTTGGACGAATTATCCGGGAGGTGCGCCTGCGAATGTCGCTTGTGCGCTAGCCAAATTGGGGACAGCCGCAGGTTTCATCGGTTGCATCGGACGCGACGAGTGGGGAGAAAGCTTAGTGCGACTGCTCGAGGAGATTGGTGTAGATGCAGTAGGAGTTCAGCGCCACCCGACCGCGCCGACGCGCATCGTCTACGTGCTGAGGGACGACGCGGGGGAGTGCAGTTTTGCCGGATTCGATCTCTACGAAACCACCGAGTTTGCAGACGCTTATTTAAGCGCGTCGCAGTTACCGCTCGCTTGGATTCAAGCGGCCGATTTTTTGGTGTTGGGGGCGTTAGAGCTAGCGTATCCGCAAACGCGGGCGGCGATCGCGCGCGCCCTGGAAGTCGCAGAAGCATCGAATACGGCGATCTTTATTGACGTGAACCGGCGCGATCGCTTTTGGCCCAATCAGTGTCAATCTTTTCAACTGACCCAACAACTGGTCGAACGCGCTAACTTTTTAAAATGTACCGACGAAGAAGCGATGTGGTTGTTCAATACTACCGATGCTGGGATCATTGCTAAATGCCTCGATCGCGTTCGCGGCGTGTTAGTAACGGGGGGAGATCGCGGCTGTTCTTATTGGTTTCGGGGTGGCGAAGGCGAGCTACCGGGCTTTAATGTCACGATTGAAGATGCAACAGGAGCCGGAGACGGGTTCAGCGCCGGAATTCTCCATCAGCTATGCCAGCGAGGACTCGACTGTCTGGATAACCCTAAAATCCTGCGCGAAATCGTTCGGTATGCTAGCGCTGTGGGTGCGATGACCGTGATGAAGCCCGGTGCGATCGACGCTCAGCCGTCGGCGGTTGAAGTGACCCAGTTTTTAGCCGATTGGTCGGAAACGACTTCTGGGAGCGCTCAACCGGTTTTTTTAAAGACCAACCGATAAATTAACTCAAATGCCTTCTTTCCCGTCAAAATAAAGGAAGGCTCTTGACAAAAACAGCCCGAAGTGCAATCTTTTCTCGAATTTTGCGGCGAAGGCTTCTCTGACGGCTCGGAAAATCTCAAACCGCGCAGGAGTCTATTTCCTCAAAATGCTATGCTTTCTCATCTTCTCCGTCCCGAAATTTGGCTCGATAAAATCCTGGAGGACCAGTCTTTAACAATCGGTTGCGATGCTTCGATTGAGGAGGCGATCGCGGCAATGAATCAAGCGCGATCGAGCTATATCCTAATCATCGAAGGGCGCAAGCTCGAAGGCATTTTTACCGAACGCGACGTAGTGAAATTCGCCGGAAGCCCACTCTCGCGTCTCGACGTGCCGATTTCGCAAGCGATGACTCGAAATCCGCTCTGTATCGAGCGCGATCGTCTCGATAATATCTTTAAAGCGATCGACTTGATGCGTGTCCATTGCATCCACTACCTTCCCATCGTCGATTCTGCCGAGAACCTCCTCGGAACGATTACCCCGGAACGCATTCGAGCCATCCTTCAGCCCACAGATTTGCTCGAGATGCGCCGCGTTGTCGATGTAGTTAGCGATTCCGCAGGGATCCGCGACGCGGCACGCGTCCTCAGCGTCCCCGCGACTGCTTCCGCCTTGGAAACCGTCCAACTGATGCTTGACACGGGCAAAAGTAGCATTGTCATCGTCGCCCCCACCGCTGACAATACCTTCCTGCCGATCGGAATTCTGACGGAACGAGATATTGTACGTTTTAAAGCCAACAAACTCGATCTCGCCAGCCTCTCTTGCGGCGAAGTTATGAGTTCTCCTGTGTTTAGTGTTTCCCTGGAAACAACGCTCTGGAAAGCTCACGAAATCATGCGCGATCGCGGTATCCGGCGTTTAGCGATCGTGGCTGATAGCGGCGCTCTAACCGGCATTGTAACTCAAAGTAACATTTTGCAAGCATTAGATCCGGCGCAATTGCGCCTAACTGTTCAACAAATGCAACTCATCGTTTCTCAGACAATCCAGGAGTTACAGGAAACAAACGAACGGCTGAAAAGCGAACTCCAACAGCGCCAACAGATCGAAGAACAATTGCGGCAACTGAATCAACGCTTAGAAGAACAAAGTCAGCGGCAATTACTCAAGTTGATCCATTCAGAAAAAATGGCAGCCCTCGGACAATTGATGGCTGGAATTGCTCACGATTTGAGCGGCCCCATCTCAGCAATGAAGGTCTCTGCATCGAATCTGAGTGAAGGATTTGGCATCGCTAAGTTTGAGAAATTGCTCGCCTTTCTTCAATCCCTTCCACCAGAAGTTCAGAAAGATTTTTGGTTAATGATTGGCTCTGCAAAACAGACGCTAGTGCGGCGCTCTCGCCGCCATATCGTTCAATTACAGGACGACATTTGCCAGCAGCTAGAAGAAGAATCAATCGATGGTGCGGATGAGATCGCAGAAATTTTAGTGGAGATAGGTATTGAAGACAGTCTCGAACAATTTAAGGCACTTTTACGACATCCCAATTGCGAGCAAACTTTAGATTGGGTCGTCCAATTAGTCGGCCTCCAAAAAAGTCTCCAAGTCGCGAATACTGCCACCGAACAAACTGTATCTGCGATTACAGCACTTAAGAATTACGTGCGTCAGGATTTTACTGAAGAAAAGATTCCCGCTCGTATTACGGAGGGTATTGATACGGTCTTAACGTTATATCAAAATGCTTTTAAACACGGGATAGAGTTGCATAAAAATTGCGATGAATCTCTTCCCGAAATTCTCTGTTACCCGAGCGATCTCAAACAAGTATGGATGAATTTAATTCAAAATTCTCTCTATGCAATGGCAGGACAAGGAACGCTGACTATTGAAGTACAAAGACAAGATGACTTTGTGCGAGTGCATATCCAAGATAGCGGTACGGGGATTCCAAAAGAAATTCAAGAAACAATTTTTCAACCTTTTTTCACAACTAAACCTTTAGGAGAAGGGGGAGGATTGGGGTTAAACATTGTGAAACAGATTATTGAAAAACACGAAGGAATAATCTGTTTGAATAGCGTTCCTGGAAAAACGATATTCACAATTTTGTTACCTTTTAAAATCCCAACTTAAAAGATTTAGAATCTAAGCTTAAAAGTTTGGGAGTTAAGAAGGTTAACGTTGCCGGTGAAAATAGGAAATATTGTGACCTATCAGCAGATAGGCGCTATAGTATTAGTTAAAGTAGGGCGATTGCTTCCTAGCACTGGCATTGGAGATTGGATTATGGGGTGCGCCAAATGCAAACCTACTCGGGTTTTGCCTCAGAAGAATACGGCGAACGATGAATCTTTTGCACCACGATACTTTAAATTCTCCCCTGGACTCGCAAACGGTTATCAAAAACTTGTTTAAGATTTCCTCGGATTTGTTGTGCTTGCGCGCGGCGAATGGCTATTTTGTGGAGATCAATCGCCCTTGGGTGGAAAGATTGGGTTGGACGCTGGAAGAGTTGCGATCGCGTCCTTGGCTCGAATTTGTTTGTCCGGCCGATCGCGATTATACTGAGGAAATGGAAGCCCTCGCCCTCAGTCTTCCCTTTAACAGCCCGCCTCTAGAATACAAAAATCGTTTCTGCTGCAAAGATGGAAGTCAGCGCTGGTTGCAGTGGCGCGTCTCGCCCTACGAAGAAGGTATCAGTTGCGCTATTGCGAAAGATGTAACGGACAATCGTTGGCAAGGAAGCGAGTCATACCGTCAAGCGGTGCAAGAAGCCGTACAATTACGAGATCGCGCCCTCGCTGCCAGCAGTGTCGGGATTGTCATTGCCGATGCGCGCTTAGAGGATATGCCTCTTATTTACGTCAATCCCGCTTTTGAAGAGATGACGGGTTATTCGGCGAAGGAAGTGTTGGGTTCTAACTGCCGTTTCTTGCAAGGAAAAAAAACCGATCGCGCTGAAGTCGATCGCTTGCGGGCTGCAATTCGCGCCGGAGAACATTGTACCGTTACTCTCCTCAATTATCGCAAAGATAAAACCCCTTTTTGGAACGAACTGACGATTTCTCCAGTTTACGACGAGCGATCGCAACTGACGCATTTTATCGGCATTCAAGTCAATGTTACCGCCCGCATCACCGCCGAACACGCCCTGCGCCTTGAAAAACGTAAATCAGAAACCTTGTTACTGAATATCTTACCGAAACCCATCGTCGAGCAACTCAAACAGGTTAACGGTTCCCTCGCCCAACAATTCCCCGAAGTCACGATTCTTTTTGCAGATCTCGTCGGTTTTACCTCCCTTTCGGCGCAAATGCAGCCGATTGAATTAGTTGCCCTACTCAATCAAATTTTTTCCGCCTTCGATCGCCTTGCCGAAAAACATGGTATTGAGAAGATTAAAACCTTGGGCGATGCTTATATGGCGGTGGGAGGATTGCCGATTTATCGGGAAAATCATGCTGAAGCGATCGCAGAATTTGCCATAGAAATGCAGGCGGCGATCGCACAGTTGCAACTCGAACTCAACAAACCCTTGCAAATGCGTATCGGCATCAATACGGGTTCCGTGGTTGCTGGCGTAATTGGGATTAAAAAGTTTATTTACGATCTGTGGGGCGATGCTGTCAATGTGGCTTCGCGCATGGAATCGTTAGGCGAACCAGGTAAGATTCAAGTCTCCGCACAAACTTATCAGCGTTTAAAACGAAAATTTTTTTTCGAGAGACGCGGCAAAATTCAAGTGAAAGGCAAAGGAACAATGACGACTTATTGGTTGCTGGGACGAAAATAGGAATAATTGACAATGGATAATGGATAGTGAATAATGGATAATGGATCGGGATATTAAACTCAAACAATATCATCGAAATATCCCACAAATCTTTCACCCCGTCCCCCCGTCTCCCCCTCACCCCCGCCCCCGTCAGAGCCAAATCACAATTTAAATGACGAACAGCTTATTGAGGCATAAACAATCTAACCATTGTCCAAATCTAAGCGCGTAGCGCTACGCATCTTCGTTATCAATTATCCATTGTCCATTATCCATTAATTACTCCTCTTCATCGTACATTTGTTGCAAATTCTGCGTTCGAGTTTTCCGAGAACTGCGGCGATATTTCTTCGTTTCCAATCGCGGTTCGTAGCGTTCTTGCCCGGAACTTTTAATCTTTAATTTCAGGTTCGATTCTGCATCGGGACTACTTTGCATCGATTGTTGCCACGCGATCGCCTCGCTCAAAAATTCGAGATAATGTTCGTACCTTTCCCAGTCGCCGCGCACGGCGCAGTTCGGTTCGTTCCGATGCCAGCAGTCGCCGAACTGACATTGCGCCAAAGCGAGTCGCGATCGCGCTTCAGGGAAATAACGGGCTAATTCCTGGGGATTGCACTCTAAACTGGGCTTATTGAAGCCGGGAGAGTCGGCTATAAAGCCCCCCGCAGGTAGTTCAAAAAGTTGAACGTGGCGCGTGGTATGCCGTCCGCGCAACAATTTTCCCGATACTGCCCCGACTCGCAATTCACTCTCAGGAAGCAGTCGGTTGAGCAAGCTCGATTTCCCTGCCCCCGATGGCCCTGCAACAATTGTCGTACTTCCGGCAAGCCGCGTTTCGAGTTCCTCAATCGCATCGCAAGCCACACTAATTAAAATCGGCTCGTAGCCCCACGTTTTTAAGCGTTCCTGCCACTGCTGCTGCTGTTGGGGGGAAATTAAGTCTTTTTTATTCAAACACAGGCAGGGAGTCAAATCCGTGGCTTCTGCGGTGACGAGAAAACGGCTCAGTTGCCAAGGATCGAGGTGAGGTTCGGCAAGGGCAAAGACGAGTAGAATGCGATCGGCGTTGGCAATGGGGGGGCGTTTGAGTTCGGTTTGGCGCAGGAAAACTTCGGCAATCGCCCCCGCTTGGGCGTTGGAGCCTTCGAGTTCTTCGATGCGGACGCGATCGCCCACCATCACATTTTGCCCGATCTTCTTCAGGCGCGCGCGGCGCGTGCAAAGAATTTCTCGCCCTCCTTCACTCTCCAATCGCACTTGATAAAAGTTGGCTTGGACGGCAACCACCCTTCCAATCCCTTCCGAGCCAAGCGATAAACGACTCAACAGTTTTTCGGTGCTGCCTCGGGACGGCGCACGCTCAAGGCAAAAAACTGGCAGCGATCTTCAATCCGTTCGATCTGATAGCCTTCCATCGCCAAGCTATCGGGAACTTGTTCGATCGGTTCGCCCGGATCGAGCCAGACTTCTAGCAACTCGCCCGGTTGCATTTGCTCCAAACGGAGTTTGACACGCACGAAATTAATCGGGCAGGGCGTACCTCGCAAATCGAGTTCGACATCGGGAGGCAGGACGCGATCGGGTGAATGCTTCATCTCAACCTCACTTGGAAATGGTTACTCACAACACTATCCATTTGTCAAGATCCAAACATCTTACCTAAAAAACCTTCAATTCCGCCCTTACCAATATTCTCGCCTCTTAGCTTGGCCAACTTTTCCAACAACTCGCGTTCTTCGGCACTGGTGCGCGTCGGAATATCCACTCGCACCGTCACCAGTTGATCGCCGCGACTAACGGCATTGCCCAACTTCGGCACGCCGCGATCCTCGAGTCGCAACTCCGTATTCGGCTGCGTTCCGGGCGCAATTGTCACTTCCATCGGTCCATCGACCGTATTGACATTCAGGCGCGAACCTAAAATTGCCTGCAAGTAACTAATCGAGATTTCCGAAAGGATATTAATTCCTTCGCGCTTAAATTCTTTATCCTCCTCGACAAACAGATAAACGTAGAGATCGCCGGGAGTGCCGCCGCGTTGTCCGGCATCCCCTTCGCGAGCCACGCGCAGCCGCGTCCCATTATCGACCCCCGGCGGAATCGTAATTTTCAGTTTCTTCGTTTCCTGTTTGCGCCCCGCACCGCCGCAATTTTCGCACTTCTGCTCGATAATTTGTCCCTCGCCGTTACAAGTCGGACAGGCGGAAACCTGCGCGAAACTGCCGAAGGGCGTGCGAGTAGAACGACGAATTTGACCGCTGCCGTTACAGGTCGGACAAGTTTTTGAGCCGGTTCCCGACTTCGCGCCGCTACCGCTACACACCTTACAGGTTTCGAGGTGCGGGATGCGAATTTCTTTGTCGCCGCCGAAAATCGCTTCGCGAAACTCTAATTTTAAGTCCAGGCGCAAATCGTCGCCCCGTACCGGTCCGGTGCGCCGACCGGCGGTTGCGCCCGTTCCCATCCCCCCGAAGCCGCCGAATACGGCCTCGAAGATGTCAGCAAAACCGCTCATATCGCCGAAGTCCGGCGCACCCGCCGCTCCGGAAACGCCTGCTTCGCCGAAGCGGTCGTAACGGGCGCGAGTGTCGGGGTTGGAGAGGACTTCGTTAGCGCGATTGATTTCTTTGAACCGTTCCTCTGCTCCCGCCTCTTTATTCACATCGGGGTGATATTTCCGGGCGAGGCGACGGTAAGCGCGCTTGATTTCCTCTGGCGTTGCATCGCGAGAGATTCCTAAAAGTTCGTAGTAGTCGCCTGCCATAGTGCGTCTGTCGTCCGTAGGGGTGAATGGGGTCGTTTGTTGGGAGAAATGGAATTCAAGCGCCTATTCGGCGACTTCGTAGTCGGCTGCCACCGTCCGGTCGTCATCGTCATCTTCAAAATCAAACTTGAAGAAATCTTCCTCTTCTACCGCTTCCTCTTTCTTTGACGATCGAGCCGATTCCTCCGGTTCGGAGGCGAAGGGCGATTTGTCGTCATCGACGGGTTCAAAGTCGTCACTACCGCTCCGTTCGGAACTGCCGCTTCGTTCGGAACGGTTGTACAGATCGGAACCGACGGCAAGAACGGCTTGTTTGAATTCTTCGAGCTTAGTTTTGACTTCAGCAATGGTTGCTGCGCCGTCTTCAAAGGCTGCCTCCATCACTTGACGTTTTTGTTCGGCGGTAACTTTGAGGTCTTCGCGGATGAATTCGCCACTATCTTTGAGGGTGGACTCGTAGGTGTAGGCGATGCTGTCGGCTTGGTTGCGCAATTCGACGATTTCGACGCGACGGCGGTCTTGTTCTGCGAATTTTTCGGCTTCTTGCCGCATTCGCTCGACTTCGGTGGGGTTGAGACCGCCGGTATTGGTGATGCGGATGCTTTGCTCTTTGCCGGTGCCTTTATCTTGGGCGGCGACTTTGAGGATGCCGTCTACGTCGATTTCAAAGCTGACTTCGATTTGGGGAACGCCGCGCGGGGCGGGGGGAATGCCCGCTAGCAGGAATTTGCCCAAGCTTTTGTTGTCTTTTGCCATCGCTCGCTCGCCTTGCAGAACGTGGATTTCAACGGAGGTTTGCCCGTCAATAGCGGTGGAGAAGACTTGGGATTTGCTGGTGGGAATGGTGGTGTTGCGCTCGATAATTTTGGTGAATACTTCTCCGAGGGTTTCGATACCGAGGGAGAGCGGGGTTACGTCGAGTAGGAGTAGATCTTCGACTTCGCCGCCGAGGATACCGCCTTGGATGGCAGCACCGAGGGCGACTGCTTCGTCGGGATTGACGGAGCGATCGGGTTCTTTGCCGCCGCAAAATTTGCGCACGGCATTGCCTACGGCGGGAATACGGGTGGAACCGCCGACGAAGAGAATGCGATCGATCTCTTCTGTGGTCAGGTCGGAGTCTTTGAGGGCTTGACGAACGGGTTCTAATGTGCCTTCGATTAAGTCGCTGGCGAGTTCTTCAAACTTCGCCCGAGACAGTTCCATTTCCAAATGTTTGGGTCCGGTTTCGTCGGCGGTGATAAAGGGCAGGTTAATCGAAGTCGTCATGACGCTGGAGAGTTCGACCTTGGCTTTTTCTGCGGCTTCTCGGAGTCGCTGCAAGGCCATTTTGTCTTTGGCGAGGTCGATGCCTTCTTTTTCGGTAAAGTTAGCGCTCATCCAGTTGACAATGGTGGTGTCAAAATCGTCGCCGCCGAGATGGTTGTTGCCGGAGGTGGCTTTGACTTCAAATACGCCGTCGCCCAGTTGCAGGACGGATACGTCGAAGGTTCCGCCGCCGAGGTCGAAGACGAGGACGTGCTGTTCGCGATCTTGCTTGTCGATCCCGTAGGCTAAGGATGCCGCCGTCGGTTCGTTAATAATTCGCAACACTTCGAGGCCGGAAATCGTTCCCGAATCTTTGGTGGCTTGGCGCTGAGCGTCGGTGAAGTAGGCGGGAACGGTAATGACAGCTTGCGTCACCGGTTCGCCCAGAAATTGTTCGGCATCGGCTTTGAGCTTTTGCAAGATCATCGCCGAGATTTCTTGGGGGGTGTATTGGCGATCGCGAATTTTGACATCTACCGTTTCGTCGCGCCCTTTGACGCAATTGTAGGGAACGCGCGAACGTTCTTCCACCGTATCGTCCCAGCGACGACCGATAAATCGCTTGATACTGTAGACCGTATTTTCCGCATTGGTGACGGCTTGGCGCTTGGCCAACTGACCGACGAGACGTTCGTTGGCTTTGCCGAAGGCTACCATGCTTGGAGTTGTTCGTCCACCTTCAGAGTTGGGAACCACGATCGGTTTCCCCCCCTCCAAAACAGCAACGCAACTATTGGTTGTCCCGAGATCGATACCGATGACTTTTCCCATAGCGCTTTGGAGTAGATGTGTGCGAAAGGCTTTTTTTGAGAGAGACTCCCCCGCCGGGAGGCAGGGATTTTTTTTATAAATCCGAGTTGCCACTCGAAGCTGAAGCATCCTCTTCTGAGGTTACCACGGCTTCTTTGGGAGCAGCAACTTTAACCATTGCATGGCGCAAAACGCGATCGCCAAGCAGGTAGCCGCGAACCAATTGTTCGATCACCGTATCTTCGGGGTGTTCGTCGGTTTGAACCTGCAACATCGCTTCGTGATAGTTGGGATCGAAAGGTTCGCCTTCAGAGCGCATCGCCGAAACGCCAATGCGTTTGAGGCCGCCGACTAAATCTTTATAAACGTTTTGATAGCTTTTATGGATTTCCATTTCGCCATCGTTATTCGGCTTGATGTGCGATCGCGCCCGCTCGAAGTTATCCACAGCGGGCAGCAAATCCATAATCGTATCCCGTTTGATTTTGTACTCCAACTCTTCTTTTTCTTTTACCGTGCGCTTGCGGAAGTTATCGAAGTCGGCGGCCGTTCTGACGAGTTGGTTTTTGTAGCTGTCGAGTTGCCGATCGCGCTCGTCGATTTGCTGCTTGAGGGCTTCGAGTTCTTGCTTTAAGCTAGCAACCTCACTGGCGCTGGCGGCGGAGACTTCCGAAGCCGAGGCACTCTCGGCTGCTTCCCGAACCGAAGGTTCCGGCGCGATCGTCTCTGCCTCGGAGTTGCCCTCACCCTCTAATGGCATCGCCGATTCGGAAGTCGATTCTTGGGAGGATTCGGGTGGCTTTTGCTCGTCAATCATGGTCTGCTTCAAAAAACTACAGGAATGTCGTAGGAATGGGATTTTCCCCTTCAAATGGGAGAGCAATCGGGGGGAGTGCGCCTCGCAAGGCGGAGTTCTGCTAGAGCGCTGACTCCGAATCTTGCAGACTGCGGTAGCGGTTGATGTTTTGAATTATACCGCTCCCCTCCAGGGCTTTCGGAGACTGAACCGCTCGCCCGCGACAGTTCCGGTTCGCCCGATCGCAGTTCGCATTGAAAATTAAACCGCGCTCGATGTAATTAAATTTAACATTATCTGAAAGATTTTCTGCCATTAGCGATCGCAAGCCCTACATACGCACCCATCGAGTCCGAGGAGCAGTTATTATCTAGGAAAGGGATGAACGACCTCACTTGCACCCGAGTTGGGGAGGGGCATTTCGCATCGCGTCCATCCCGGTCGGGTAACGGAGATATTTTCACTCATTATGACTCAATCACCATTATCAAAGCGTTCCCGCGCTGTCGCCTTACTCAGTAACGATCTCTCGCCGTTCGGTCGCCAACTCGTACAAGCGGGCTATGTCGATGGCGAGCAAATGCAGCAAGCCTTAGCTGAAACGCGCAAAAGCGGCCGCCCGCTGACCGAAATTTTGGAGTCGATGACTGGGCGGCAACTCTCGCCCGAACTGCTGCGCCAATATAAAAAACAGCAGTTATTTGAACTTAAAATACTCTACGGCGTTGAATCCCTCGATCCGGAAATCGATCCCGTCACCCAAAATCAAATGGGCGCGCTGATCGATACCCTCATCCCCATCGACCTCTGTCGCCGCTATAAATTAGTCCCCCTCATGCAAAAGGATAGCGAACCGCCCTCCTTGCTGGTGGCGATGGTCTCTCCCGATAACCTAGAGGCTCAAGACGAACTCAAGCGCATCCTGCGGCCTCAAGGCATCAGCTTGCAGCGCATGGTGATTGCAATGGAAGACTACCAAAAGCTGCTAGAGCGCTATCTCGACGAACAACTGCGTAAAACCAAGCAAGCCGAAGAACAGAAAGCGGTCGATGTCTCCAATCTCAGTTTTGGGGGCGAACTCGAAGACGCACCCGATGAAGGTGACATGGATATCGGTGCGGCTCAAGATGCAGAAGGCGCACCAATTGTCAACTTGGTCAATAAAATCTTAATGAAGGCGCTGCAAGACGGCGTATCGGACATCCACGTCGAACCTCAAGAAGAATCCTTGCGCGTCCGCTTCCGCAAAGACGGCGTACTCCAACAAGCCTTCGAGTCCTTGCCCAAGAAAATTGCCGGAGCCGTGTCCGCCCGCTTTAAAATCATGGCTGAATTGGACATCGCCGAACGCCGTATGCCCCAAGATGGTAAAATTCGGCGCGTCTTCCAAGGGCGCAAAGTCGATTTCCGCGTTAGTACCCTCCCCAGTCGTTACGGGGAAAAAGTCGTACTGCGGATTCTCGACAACACGCAAACCCAACTCGGTCTGGATATACTCATTACCGACCCCGACACCCTCCAAATCGTTCGCGACATGGCGAGTCGTCCCTTCGGCTTGATTTTGGTGACAGGACCGACGGGTTCGGGTAAATCGACCAGTTTGTACTCCGTTCTTGCCGAACGCAACGACCCCGGCGTAAACATCAGCACGGCAGAAGATCCGATTGAATACTCGCTGCCGGGAATTACGCAAGTGCAGGTCATCCGAGAAAAGGGAATGGACTTTGCCTCGATTTTGCGTTCCTTCTTGCGACAAGACCCCGATGTGATTCTAGTGGGGGAAACCCGCGACAAAGAAACAGCAAAAACGGCGATCGAAGCGGCGCTGACGGGACACTTGGTTTTAACCACGCTGCACACTAACGATGCTGCTGGTGCGATCGCCCGTCTCGATGAAATGGGAGTCGAACCCTTCATGATTTCGGGCGCGTTGCTGGGTATCCTCGCTCAGCGCTTAATGCGCAAAGTTTGTACGGACTGCCGCATTCCTTACGAACCCAGCCTTGAGGAACTCGAACGCTTCGGACTGCCCGCCTCTAGCCTCGAAGATTCCGCTTTCCATCAAGCCAATACTATCTCTTCCGACCAACGCGAGAGCCTAAGAAATAGCGGTCAACTCTGTCAAAAATGTAACGGAGTCGGCTACAAAGGTCGCGTTGGGGTCTACGAAGTTATGCGTATTACCGAACGGTTGCAAAGCTTGATTAACGAAGGCGCTTCCACCGAATTAATTAAAGAAGCTGCCGTTGATGAAGGCATGAAAACCTTGCTAGCCTACAGCTTAATGCTGGTTCGCCAAGGACATACTACCCTTGAAGAAGTCGAGCGCGTCACCTTCACCGATTCCGGTTTAGAAGCCGAAATGAAGGCTAAGCGCAAGAGCGTCCTGACCTGTCGCGCTTGTAGCGCTCAACTCCATCAGGAGTGGTCGGAATGCCCTTATTGTATGACTCCGCGCTTCCACGATTAGTCGGTTCTCGCCACCCGGTTGAGGCGCTAAAACGGACTTCGAGAAGCAATATCCTTAAAAAGGGCAGGGCTAAATAATGAAGTGGGGATCGTTAGCGCCTCAGATGCGGGCATCTTAAAAACGAGAAGCGGCAAATAAGGCTCGAAATTCTGAAATAACGCAGAATGCTCGCTGCCCAGCGAGGGCTTTGGAAATTGCCCCATCAAACTTAAATTCAATATTGCTCGCACGAGATAACTAAGGAGATAAAACTCATGGCAGTGGAATTAATGATCGAAGATGTTTTGGAGCAACTGGTTGAAGCTGGAGGCTCGGACGTTCACATTCAAGCTGGCGCTCCTATTTATTTCCGCATTAGCGGCAAACTTCAACCGATTGACGATGAAGCGCTGACGGCTCAAGAGTGCCAAAGGTTGATCTTCAGTATGCTCAATAACAAACAACGGAAGGACTTAGAGCAAAACTGGGAACTCGATTCTTCCTATGGCGTAAAAGGACTGGCACGTTTCCGCCTTAATGTTTATAAAGAGCGCGGCTGCTGGGCGGCTTGTATGCGGGCGCTTTCCTCGAAAATCCCCAATTTCGACCAACTGCAACTGCCGAATATCGTGCGCGAAATGGCAGAACGACCTCGAGGGATGGTGTTAGTGACCGGGCAAACGGGTTCGGGTAAAACGACCACTTTGGCTGCGATGATCGACTTAATCAATCGTACCCGCGCCGAGCATATTCTCACGGTTGAAGACCCGATCGAGTATGTTTTTCCTAACATTAAAAGCTTAATCCACCAGCGTCAAAAAAATGAAGATACAAAGAGTTTCTCGAATGCCTTAAAAGGCGCGCTGCGGCAAGACCCGGATATTATTCTGGTGGGGGAAATGCGGGATTTAGAAACGATCGCGCTAGCGACTTCCGCCGCAGAAACCGGTCACTTAGTCTTCGGAACGCTACACACGAACTCGGCGGCTGGAACAATCGACCGTATCCTCGACGTATTTCCTGCCGAGCAACAAGGTCAAATTCGGGCGCAATTGTCTCAATCTTTACTCGCAGTCTTTAGTCAAAGTTTGGTCAAAAAAGCCAATCCTAAACCGGGTGAATTCGGACGGGCAATGTCCCAAGAAATCATGATCGTTACTCCCGCTATCGCGAACTTAATTCGGGAAGGTAAAACCAGTCAAATTTACTCTGCGATTCAAACTGGAGCTAAGTTAGGAATGCAGACGATGGAACAATCGTTAGCGCGCCTCGTACAAAGCGGTACGATTTCTTATGAAGAAGGAATATCGAAGAGCAGTAAACCCGAAGAACTCCAGCGCCTCGTCGGGGCAGCGGGAGCGGGAGCCGCAAAACGATAATTCTTGTGCGCTGAATTGAACTTAAATTTTCTTTCAGGGCGGGTTTATTTTAACATAAGCTAGCAGATAAGGTTCAATTCTTTTCTGAGAAGGCAATCCAAACTCGCCCGATTTCTAATTTCATTCTCACTAAACTCCTCAATTCACGGAGCTTAAAAATGCCTACCTTTATTGTTCAAGCTAAAGACGCGGCAGGAAAAACGTTCAAAGAAAGAATTAAAGCCAATGATGCGGCATCCGCTCGCAGCAAACTCTTTAATAAATATCCAACCGTTGGCGATGCAAAAAAAGATCCGTTCAGCCTCGATCTTGACGAACTCAACGCTAAAATAGCAACGGTTAAGGTTAAAGATAAGGCTATTTTTTCGCGTCAGTTTGCGGTTATGGTGAGCGCTGGAGTCGCGATCGTCCGCTGTCTCGGTATTTTAACAGATCAGTGTCCCAATCCAAAGCTGAAAAAAGCATTGGTGGCTATTTCTAAAGATGTGGAAGAGGGGACGAGTCTTTCCGAGTCGATGCGCAAGCACCCCGATTCTTTCGATCAGTTGTATGTAAGTATGGTGGAAGCGGGAGAAACGGGGGGGGTTCTCGACCAAGTTCTCGATCGCCTTGCTATCTTGTTAGAAAATATTCAACGCTTAGCCAACCAAGTTAAATCGGCGATGGCGTATCCGGTAGCAGTCGGTTCGCTGGCAGTGATCGTATTTTTCGCGATGACGATCTTTTTGATTCCGATCTTTGCCGGAATTTTTAAGGATTTAGGAACGACACTTCCCCCCTTAACGCAGTTCATGCTGTTTTTAAGTTCTACGTTCCGCTCTTGGCAGTTTTGGGTACTATCAGTCCCGACAATCGTGGGAATTGTGACGGCATACAAACTTTACTATAAAACCCCGATGGGAAGACTGCAAATTGATGGCTTTTTCCTGAAAGCGCCGTTGTTTGGAGATTTGAACCAGAAGACGGTAGTTGCTCGTTTCTGTCGCATTTTTGGTACTTTAACCCGTTCGGGTGTTCCCATTCTGAATTGTATGGATATCGTGCGGGATACGGCAGGAAATCAAGTGGTTGCTAACGCGATCGACGCTGCAAAATCGGATATTCAACAAGGGGGAATGCTCAGTCTTGCTTTGGATAAAAGCGGCGTTTTCCCGCAGCTTGCTTTGCAGATGATTAGCGTTGGCGAAGAAACCGGGGAAATGGATGCCATGATGTTGAAAGTGGCAGACTTTTATGAAGATGAAGTCGAACAAGCGGTTAAAGCTTTAACGAGTTTAATCGAACCGATTATGATGGTGGGCGTAGCCGGAATTGTTGGGACAATTTTGCTCTCAATGTATCTGCCGATGTTTGCAATCTTTGACCAATTGGGTTAATTCTCGTGCCGCGATGCGGTTTCCGGTGGAAATCGCATCATTAAATTTTACCCACAAAAGATCGTGACTGTTAAACGCTCCTATTACGAATTGCTGCTCTCGCAGTATAGCAACCGCGACGAAGCGATCGCGCTTTTAAGACAGCATCGGCCTTATCTGGAATTATTACCCAGTATGCGCCGTCCTTACGAAAGCGCGATCGCGTTGCCCCTTCCCGTCGTGCGCCTGCGCGACTCGAATTCAGCAACGCGAGGGAGTAGCATTGCTTCATCCTCAACTTCTGCCCTCTGTCTGCCCTGCGATGTCGCCCTTCTCATGTGCGATCCGGAGTGGAAAATTAAAATGGGGGCAGAAATTCTCGTTTATATTCACCGCCCCCAAGAAGATTTTTCCGACTTACTCGGACGCTGGCGAAAAACTCAAGTTTTGCTCGAAGGCGATTACGAATGGTTAATGCCCCCCCAACAAGAACATTTAATCAGTGAAGGTTCCGAGCGTATTTACCCTTTATTCGTCCTGTTTGAAGAAACACCCGATCGCATCGCGCGAGGATTAGGCGGGGCAAGTCTTCCTTTCATCGTTCATACTTTTCCTGAAAATAGTCCTTTGCCTTCAGATCCTCTTTTTCCTGAAGGGGGAAGAGTCGAACCCAATATGTAAGGTTTAAGGAATAATTGACAATTGATAATGGATAATGGACAAAGTTATAGCAGTTTTCACTTGAATGAGGTACAGAGCGATCCCCCACGGGGCGGCGTTTAATTTCGAGGAGACCTCGAAATCCGCGCCCCTAAAATCCCCCTTACTAAGCTACTGTGTACACACATCTCGATCGCGGAACCGTTTCGGAACATTCCGATGTCTCAAGAGCCGATGGCTCGTTTCTCTTTCTCAATAAGCTTGAGTTGTTAAGAATCAACTCTGAATTGTGAAAGCCTTGCCTAGCAAGGCTTATACAGATTGGGGGTCTCAATTTTCTACTTGTGTGTACACAGTAGCTTACTAAGGGGGACTTTTAAAAAAGCGTACCTCACGCATATGAAAAACGCTATATTTCGTTCGGCTCGGTTCAACGAGCGGACTGATACCGTTCTTAGTATTATTCACCCAAGCCCTGGGTAGGGGCGAATGGCATTCGCCCGCACGGTGTACCTCACGTAAACGAAAAATGCTGTAACCACAAGCAGTTTGCGATCGCCCATTTCCTACAAACCCAGCCAAGAACTCTATCCGGATTTAGTAGGCGTTAAGTCGAGAGGAATTAAAGGTGAATTTGGCACAAAGTCACTCTGGTAAATGCCAAATCCCAAAATTTCCGATCGCAAAATCCAGCGATCGCTCTACTATACTTCCTGGAGTCCAACAGAGTCCGAAATATTCGACGTGCTGACCTGCATGATTGTTGGTTGAATTGTGCGATCGCCATTCCCGCCCCACTAATGGCTCGATTTCACCCTTAGCAGCCACATTCTCAGCAATCGTATGGGCTAAAATATTTGCCGATTCTAGCACTTTAATCATAATGCGATCGCCCTGCTCTTCCCAGTGATAGCTTGCATTAAACAATTGCTTGTCTTTACTATCTTTCTTATCAATACATTTTAATTGCACATCACCCCAACCATAGCCACGCTCGCCGCCCATTTGTAGCCGTTTACAGGCATCTTTCCACTTTAGATTACAGCCCTCTTTTTCAAACACATACCCAATCAGGTCAACCTGTTTCCCTTCATCTAGAGTGCGAGGTGAAATAAACTCAACTTCGTGCAGTAATCCCTCATCAGCCGCTTGTTGGGGATATACTAAGGCAGTGCTGGTATAGCTGCTTAGAAAACGGCGGCGAAACAGGTTCTCGTCTTGCCAAGAAAAGGCAATTTCATAGTCTGGATTTTCTGATTTTATTGCCGGATAAAAGTAAGTATAAGCTAATTGCTGGTGAACTTTTTTTCCAAACTCTTCATACTGCTTAGAATCAGTCGCAGAACTCTTAGTTTCATCGCGGGTTAATCGCATCGTTAGTGCACCCCAGAATACTCGTCCAGTCACATAGGGGCGGGTGCGCTGCACATTGCCGATTTTGCCGCAGCCGATGTGCATCGGGGAGCATAATTTAAATACTACTCGATAGGCTTTCCACGTCACGGACTTGCCTCCTCTTTTTGCTGTGTAGCTTCTTCCCGCGCCTTTGCTCCATAGCGGGCATAAATTAACATTTGTTCCAGGGTTTCTTTTGTCAGCAATAGCCGTTCCAAGTCTTGTGTTACATGGTCTGTAATGTACTTCAAGACAACTTCAGGACTGTTCTCTTTTCCGGGTTGGTTCCAACCAAATCCTAATCCTTCTAGCAAATTCAACATCTCTTCAATAATTTTCTTGCCCAATTCCTTCTCTTTTGCCAGCAAGTAAAGAAAGCAGGCATATACGCCATTTTCTTGCAGCACACCTAATGCTTTAGTTACTGTATTTTCTACATCTTTAGACTTGCTATCTTTCGTGTTAGCGATCGCTGCCTGAGCGTGCTGTGCGGCGAGGCGATCGAGATTAATAACAGTATTACTCATTATCTTGCTCCTTGCCGGATGACTCTATTATCGGCTCACCAATCGGTGCCATGCGCCCAAAACCGCGCGTCCCCATGCCACCAACGCCGAGCCATTCAATTAGCTTAAATCCTGCTTTCACTACATCTAGAGAATCATTCCAAATATCTCCTGTATGCAGTTCTTTCGTAACTTGAGGGAATGCCTGACGATAATCATCTAAAACGACATCTGCGGTTAAAAATGTAGCACGGGGAATCGCTTCGTAAGTAAACAATGCACCTTCTTCGGCTGCACCAGTCTCAGGGTTAATGGCTACTGATGTTCGCACTTCCAGGTTACTATTTACGATTTGACTAAAGAGCGCGTCTTTGACTAAAACAATCTTATTAATTGCTTGATAGCGTTTTTCATCTTTCCATTTAGTAGGTGCTGTTATCTTTGCTTGTTGTCCGAAAACTTGAAGCATTAACCATCCCAAATTTAGAGCATCCGATCGCTGCCAATTTAATACCGCAGTATTGATATTATTCCAGTCATTTGGTAGGTTCTCTACTGTAAAGCCTGCGTCTTCCAAACGCTCTTTTGTGCTAACCCAAACTGCTCCGACCATCGAATGGACGGGAAACAGCAAGACATGGGCATCAAAAATATTTACCACACCAGAATAAATTTTACCCTCATCGCTGTTACCATTCTTGGACTTCTTGATATAGCCAAACGTATAGCAAACGGGATTTTCATCGGGATTTTCAATGTTGTCGTGGTTTTGTCCGGCGGCTTCGGGTGTTTCATACAACTGGGCTGCATAGGATCGCGCCGCCCCATGCAAACTCGTACCAGGAATTTTGGGAATTTTAGTTCCCGGTTCTCGCACGATGCTGTTGTCAACTCGTCCGAGACGATAGCCTCCCGTACCGATATGCACGGGGTCGAGGGTCATAAATAGGTAGCGTTGTCGTTGATAGGTTGCCATTCTTGTTTTCTTTACCGTTCCTTTAAGATTTCCATGTGTAGTTCTGCCAAGTCTGCTAGTTCGCCGCGCACTCCAGCTTGAATGAGTTGTTGACGTTCAGCTTCAGGAATACTCCACCATTTTTTGTCCTTACGCCATGCAGCATTCGCCAGGGTATCTTCAACAAACTGCTTAAATACGTCATCTGTCAGGGCGGAATTTTTCTCATCTTGCCCGTACCAGGTCTCGCGAGTGGCTTCAATAGTATGAATTATCTGATGGCGCTGTGAGGTTTCTAGGGTTTTTAGAATGTCCCAGAGTTTCTCGAATCGGTCTAAATCTTCGAGGTAGAAGGGGCGTGTTTGGCGCGGACGGCGACCGTTTTCGTCGTAGTAAATCTCGAAGCGGCGGGCGGTGCTATCGAGGAATTCAAAATCGAAATGGCTCGGTCTAACCCATACTTTTTGTCCTTTATCTTTTGGCATCTGGGGAGTACGAGGCCTTAAATCAAAAATATGCCTTAATTCTGGCTTGTGACCCTCTTTTCCCCAAGAAAAACCCTGATATAACCGGGGATACCACTCATCTTTCTTGCTACCATCACCAACAACTATTGGTGTTTTCCAAGTAATCCCGTTATCAAAGTCTAATTTGCAAAAGCCTCCAGAGTTCTCTTGTTTCATCAATCGCCAGCCTTCCCAGCCTTTGCCACTATACATATCGAATTGACTTGAGATATTTAGCATTGCCCGACCTGCTTCTAGCACAGAACGAATTGGAGTGCGGCGATTGCAAAAGATTAGTCCTATATCTAAGGGAAGGCGATCGCGCACCCGTCCCATTTGTTCTTCATACTCCTTCTTGACTTGATGTGCCAGTTCTAATGCTTTATTTGCAGGAACTAGCATTAAACATAAAGTTGGTTCAGTAAGCAGAGGAATAGCAGGCCGATAGCGATCTATCTGCCGAACAGTTTGAATCTTTACTGTTGTTTTTGATTTGCTAGCTTGTAGAAAGCTAGAAGGTTCTGAAACTCGAACAATTTTTCCTTGCAATTCACCGATTATTTTAGTCGTATCTACGGACAACTGAGCAGCAAAATAGTTCAAGTTATCGGTTGTTAAAAATCTCTTATTAGGCAAATCCCAAACAACACTTAGCACTACACCATTAAAATCTAAATCGTAAGCATGATAATCGCCAATATCTGCGAGATTATTGTTCTCTGAATGTAGCTCTAGGCGGAAAGGATATGCTTGAACGACTGTAGGCATCACATTATCCACGATATTTTCCCAAAAAACGCGAGATGTTTCAGCAATGCGATACAACCGAGCAGGAGAGGGATTCTTTGTAACATTATTTTTCTTAGTAACTTGAATCGTGGAAAGCAACGTACCATCGAGCCAACCTTCCAAACCTAATTTGCCGACAAAAAGAGCTAAACGACCATTATCATCAGCAACCTCATCTGTCCAGATTGTATTCTGTGGACTTTTCTGATTAATGTCTTTGACCCACTGCTGGGAACGACGACCCTGGCGATTCAAGCAAACCCGGCATATTTTGCGTTGTTCTGCTTTTTTTTGTTTTGCCAAAGGAGAAAGTTTTTCTGTAGTATTAGTTTGCGAATCTTGACGTGGATAACCAACAGGTCGCATTCCACACACTTTACAAATTTCAGCATTTTCAGGACGATCCTGCTTCCATTCCCTTTTAAAAAGGTAAAGATTGTTATCAGCACTAATAGACTTTTCTTTTAATGCCTCTGTGCGCGATCCAGCCACTAACTTCTGTGCATCCCCTTTATGAGTATTGGCTCGATCTGAATGTGAATTATCTTCCCCTGCCTGAACATGATGCAGAGCATCTGCTGTAATTGGAGTGCTAAAATATACTTGTGGACGTAAATCGGCTGGAAATAATGATTGAATCTGTTCTCTTAGTGCTATTTGTTCGGAACCACTAAAAATATCTGGCAGTAAATAATAAGCACCTGTTTCGTCTCGATAAAGTTTATTTCCCAAAGCATAGGTTTCTTCAAAAAGTATTTGCACTTCTTTGAAAGCATCATCAAAGACTTGCTTGACTCCTAACAAATCACTAATCTTGTCGCTGCGTTTATAGCGTTCGAGAATATCTAGGTTAATCCGTAAGGTACAAAAGGGTAAGTCTTTGAGATTCGGTAGCCAACCATTTTTAAAGATATAATTAGTTGCTGCTTTAGTCAGTGTAGCCACCGAATAGCCCCAATCCCAAAGAGATATTTCATTGTGAGGTCTTCGGTTATCTGCTAAACCTCGCTTCATCAATACTTTCATTTCTTCTAGCCACTGAGATCTTTGGAAAGTAGTGATTTTTTCAATATCGTTTAACGGTAATTTATTCAATGTTTTTGTTAATTCATTAACTCCCTCCGTACCTACTTGGTTTTCATAACCAAATGGTGTAGCACGAAATACACTACTATAAGGTTGTTGATGCTCTCTGGGATCGCCTTCCTTATCAATATGGGCAATGCCATGAAGATAGCCGATGAGAAGTCCAGGCTGCATGGATTTACCAACAACTGTATTCCAATCAGCGTCTTTGTTTACCGACAATTTAGTTTTGGTTAAAAGTGGCATTAATTCAGCAAATCTATATTGCTCACTAATCCATGTCAATTTGATGTTAGTGAGAAGATTATTTAAATCTGCGCGTTCACTAAATGCACAAACTTGATGAGTAGATGTATTTAAGATTTCCTGAATAAATTCTGCGCTTGGATTGCCAGGTATATCTGTGTAATGCTTGTAAATATCCATAGTACGCGGATCGGATAACAGATTGTACCCATATTGCTCTGAAAGTGAAGGGTCTTGGCTTTTTAAGAGGAGATCGCTCATTTTGCCCAAGTCATGAATTAGTCCAAGAGCTTCCATTAACAGAATTGTGCGCCGTTGCTCATCAGATGGTCGCCAGAAAGAATTAGTCATGCTTCTTTACCTCCATTACATAGATTCTTTGCTATTTCCTTGACCCGATCGCTCAACTCACTCAAATTTACAAAAGACATCTTAGCCATAGGTTGTAGTGATTTTGATTCAGATGCTGACTCTTTCGCATTGGCTTCCAACCACTTTTTAGCATCCTGATATAGCTTTTTGTTATGATTTGTTCCTTGACTTTGCAGAAAAATTTTGTATTGTTTTTCAGTTTTGAAGCTGCCGTCAGGATTCAAAAAACCCTGTTTGAGATTGCCATCATCATTCAAAAATTCTGGCTGTTTGGCTGGAGGCGAAGTTTCTGCTAACTCTGACCAATCAGCCCGAATCGCAAAATCTACTTTTCCACTCACTTCTACAACCCCAAAACCACTGCTGGTCTTTGCTCCAAAACCATAAACCGTCAGCATCGCTTCTACCCCTTTCGCCACCAATTCTAAATCTTTAGCAACTTCGCTTTCATTAGTTTTCCCAAAAGGTATATACAGAATCACAAAGTCACCTGTAGCATTTTTGGGAACACATTCTATGTAAATAGGTCCCCGTGCAGAAGTTCCTTTTTTGGGATCGTGCGGATTAATCACTTCCAATCCAATCTTGTCAAAGAAAGTGGGATAAAAATAGAGACGACCTGCTTGTCCTTTTTCATCTTCACGATCATCACCGAATAGTCGAATAATTTGTTCGTTGTTTTCTTTATAATCTAACTGCCATAGTGCTGCTCGTAAGGCTCCTTTCCAACTGGTCGAAGCAACCATCGGAGTTTGAAACACTTTGTCTTTACGAACGGGATTATCGAGGAGGTGAAAAGCGCGATCGTCCTTACTCAGATAGGGTTTCCGTAGCTTGAAGGGAACCCGTAGCATGAAGCTAAGGGATGGTAGAAAATTTAGAGCAGAGATATCTGGCGTGAAGTGAAAATCCTCTTTGATTTTGTCAGCGGTTAAGTGCTTCCGCCAAGCATCACGAATACAATTGGCATTTTCGGAGTTGAGTTTTGCTTGTTCCTTAGCCTTTTTTTCTTCAGTTTTATTATTTGCTTCTTTAGCTTGTTTGGCTTCCCTATCGTTTTCTTCTTTTTCTGCCCAAAACCACAGATACGCAAGATGAGGTTCAATCTGAACTGATTTTTCAGCAGCTTGCTCTATCTTCCTTTCTGCCTGTTGACGTGCATTTTTATCCTTACGTTGTTTCGCTTCATCGATTTCTACCTTTGCTCGATCGAGTTCATCTAGCGGCTCGCTTAATTGCTCTTTCCGAAAAGCATAATAGTCGTACTGCATTATTCATCCTCCTGCAATTGCAACAAGCTACGAAGAAATCCTCGAACATCAGTGTGATTTGCGGTGACAGTATCTCTCTCCGAGTTCATTTCTCGCCAACCATGCAACGTATAGTTTTCTTTCAGGTGTTGATAAATGGCATCTATGACCTTTTCTCGATTCCATCCATTTTTGTAAACATCCGCCTCTTCTGGAACCCAACCCCATATACGCATCAACTTGTCATTCTTATAAGGACGAGAAATTTTGACTTTGGCAGCTATGCGATCGCCGTTCACCGCGCCCATGATGAAGTGGCGTAAATCTTTGTTACCATCAACCTCGCTTATGCTTCTATCCTTCTTGTCTTTGTTAAGAATTAAACTTTTGGATTCAGTTTTGACCTGAATTCTATTCTCTTCTGTTCTAATTTCCTCTTCTGCCCTAAAACAGTTACGAAGGTCATACTTTAAGTTAAAAGTGTCTTGTTCGCTAAACGAAGGATTTGAGTCTTTGGGTTGAATCTGCGCCAGAAAGATGTTCGATAGCGAAGGCAGATCTGGATAAATATTACTTCCGTCTATAGAAAAGAGCCAGTCACAGAGCGGTTGTGTATTAATGCGCTCTTCTATCTCAATTACACCAAAACCCATTTGAGGTCGCGCACCCAATGCCGAATAATCAGCTATAAACTGAATCAATCCGCCAATGATTTCTGGCTTAAAATCTGGGTTTAAGCTATGAATTCTTAGAGTAAATATGCCAGTCTTTGGAGTATTGGGAGGTTCTGGAAAGTACCAAGTTGGTGTTTTCTGCTTGCTCTGTTTATCTGTATAATAAGTACGATTTGCTCGAATAGGATGCTTAATTGTGGCGTTAACTACTTGAGTTTCCTCAATTTCTAACCGAAATCGTCGTTTCCAGCCCGTTGCACCGAAAATTTGTGACACATCGCATAATCCAGCATGGCGTAAGTATTGGCGGCGTTCAGCTTCATCTTGCAACTTGCGATATTTCTGGGCATCAAATTTATAAGGGTCTAAGCCGCTGCGACTTTCAGAGGTTGGATCGTTGACTTGACCGCCCAATCCTCGCACCAGCACTTCCATCCACCAGCGCAGACTACCTAGGATGCCTGTTTCGTGGATGCGATCGCACTTTCCAGTTTCCACACCCCCAGTCCAGAGAGGAGTTAATGTTTTAATATTAATTTCCATTTTCCTCCAAGTAGCACATTTGTCTCACTATAGCCTACCTTTAAAAATTTAATCCACTCGGCGAAGGGATTGACACAGGGCAAATTCTCTGCTACGGTTTGGAATACTTGTAAAAAATCTGTCCGTTCAGTGTTCTACAGCGCCTCTTACTTTTATTTTTGGTTTAGCAAGGTTCGCCCAAGGTGAATCCCGCTTCGGCACGGACACTTTCGGCGAACCGCTAGCTCTAGAAGCAGCGGTTTTTTAATGCACTAGCCAAACCGTACCTAAAATTAAGGCGCTACTCAGCTAATACCCTTTTGAGACGATAGTCAGCGATCGCTAAAATGACCCCTACCCACAACAACTTCTACTTTTTCTTCTTTTGGTATCCCCCATTGAAATCTGGGTAGAAGTTGCTTGCTGTCTCGTCCGCCCGGATTCTTCCCAGAGTCCGGGCTTTTTTAATCTCAAAATCGTTCCCTTTACCCCCTCGAGGAATCACTAATCGTGTCTATTCAACAACTCGCCAGCAAAGTCCACGCCAACCACGTCAGCCTTGTTTCCCTGTCCGATACCGTAACCTTCGGCGGGCAGGAAATCGTCATCATCGGCGGACCTTGCGCGGTAGAAAGTTTAGCGCAGATGGAAACCGTCGCGCGCGAACTCCGTCACGCCCCCGTACAAGCCATACGCGGCGGCGCTTTCAAGCCTCGCACTTCTCCCTATGCCTTCCAAGGTTTGGGCGAAACGGGATTGGATATTTTAGCGGAGATTAAACGGCGTTTCGATGTACCCGTGGTGACAGAGGTGATGTCGATCGCTCAAATTGACGCGATCGCTGCCAAAGCCGATATGCTACAAGTAGGCAGTCGCAATATGCAGAACTTCGACCTGCTTAAAGCCCTCGGCCAAGCCAATAAACCCATCCTCCTCAAACGCGGACTCGCCGCCACCCTCGAAGAATTCATCGGTGCAGCGGAATATATCCTCAGTCACGGCAACCCCAACGTCGTCCTTTGCGAACGAGGAATCCGCAGCTTCGATACTTTCACGCGCAACGTCCTCGATTTAGGCATCGTCGCCGCCCTCAAACAACTCACCCACCTGCCTGTAGTTGTCGATCCTTCCCACGCTGCTGGGAAACGGGAACTCGTCGCCCCCCTCGCTAAAGCTGCTATTGCTTGCGGGGCGGACGGTTTGATTGTAGAATGCCACCCCCAGCCCGAACAATCCGTCTCTGACGCGCGGCAAGCCCTCTCGCTGCCGGAGTTTGTAAATTTGATACGGGAGTTGCAACCCATCGCGACGGCCGTCGGACGTTCGATCGCGTCACCCGTGCGAGAACCCATCGCTGCTTAATCCCAGATTTCATAACCGTTCTGAGCGACAGCCATTCCGAACTCGTAGGGGCGTTTAATCGAACGTCCCTATATTAAAACGAGCGCTCGTTTTTACGGTTGTCAAAAATCGAACTCTAAAAGCATTCAAGCTTCAGTATAATTGCACCCAAGCTATTCAAGATTGCGTACCTATTCTATGGAAGACTCTACAACGTCCTCAAAACCGTTCCGCGTCCGTCTTCTCATTTCCGGACTCGTGCAAGGAGTTGGCTACCGTTACTCCACGGTACGGCAAGCGCAAAAATACGGGATTAAGGGCTGGGTGAGGAACTTAGACGATGGAAGGGTGGAAGCTTGGTTGGAGGGCGATCGCGCGGCGGTCGATCGCGTGGTTCAATGGTGTCATCAAGGGCCACCCGGCGCTAAAGTCCGCGAAGTGCGACTCATCGATGAATCACTCTCCTCACAACCGATAATGACAACCTTTGAAGTACGGCGAGATTAACCGCTTGATTTGTCGCCAACCGACTTGGGCAGTATAATAATCGGCTAACCATCGCGATCGCGGGGATACAAAATTATGACCAGACATTTTACTGGCGGCTGTTCGTGCGGTGCTGTTCGCTACGAAGGATCGGCGGATCCGATAGTCATGGCGAATTGCCACTGCCGCGACTGTCAAAAAGCTACAGGCGGCGCTTTTGCTTCTGGGTTTTTAGTGCCGCGCGATGCTGTCAAAATTGAGGGAGAAGTCAAATGGTATCAAGTCACGGGCGACAGCGGTAAGCCCGTCGGACGCGGTTTCTGTCCGGTTTGCGGTTCTCGGTTATTTTCTCAACCGCCCAACCCGGAATTACTTGCTGTGGCGGCAGGCAATCTTGACGATTCCAGTTGGTTCAGTCCAACAATGGACATTTATACCGCTAGCGCTCAACCTTGGGCTTGCATGAATCCCGAACTGTCTAAATTCGCCAAAATGCCATCTGCTTGATTTCCCTCGAATTAAAAACCCGGTTTCTTGGAGAAACCGGATTTTTGGAACGCACAATTTTAAGCTTGTCGATGTACTACCTTGACAAGCTTAAAACTAGGGGTCAAATTTTTCTCCCCGTCTCCCCGTCTCCCCTTGTCGATGTACTACTTTAGGGATTAACCGCCCGAACGTACCGCGCCCCAGAAGTACAAGTTTCCTGAATTTCCACCGCATATAATCCCGGCAAACCCGAAGATTCAAGCTTTTCAAAAATCCACTTTGCCATAACTTCGCTCGTCGGATTTTCCAATCCCGTCGTCTCGTTCAAATAATAATGATCCAAGAAATGGTCGAGTAGCGGCTGAATGTATTGCTTGAGATCGCCGTAATCCATAATCATGCCCTGTTTGGGGCCGCTCTCAATTAACTGCTGCCCCCGAACGTAAACTCGCCCTACCCAACTATGTCCGTGCAAGCGCTGACACTTGCCATCGTGGTGAGGCAAGCGATGAGCCGCTTCAAAGCGAAATTCTTTATATATCGTCCATTCTTCCATTAAATCTATGGTATTTGCAAATATTTATGTAATTGTACGGAGAGACGATACTGAGGAAATTGCTGAAGTAAGTCGAGAATAATCGGCAGAGCGCGATCGCGCTGTGTCCATTCTGGTTGTAAAAATACAGGAATCATTGTTTCCGGCGGAAGATACGGGGCATAAAATTCTAACTCCAAACCCGTCTCCACCACCAACTTAATTTCATTGGCGCGCTTCCACATTTGCGGATGGACGGGATAGCGGGGACTGACGTGCTGTTTCGGGCTTAACGTCACCCAAGTTCGCGCCGAAATTTCCTGCCAGAACGCGCCGGAAGTTTCAATAGCGACCATTTTCCCCGCCGCCTCCAAAACCTCAATTAACCCCGGTAACTGGGAATGCAAAAACGGTTCGCCCCCAGAAATCACTACGCGCGGCGACTTCAGTTCCCCCAACAGTTCCTCAAACGTCATCATCCGGCGCGGTAAGCCGATACCGCCCTCGGCGTACCCCGTATCGCACCACGGACAGCGAACCGGACAACCCGCCAAGCGAATAAAATCAACAGGCGTACCCGCCCAGTACCCTTCGCCTTGAAGGGTTTGTTGAAATGTCTCGTGAATAGGAAGCGAAGAATTCATTACAAAGCGCTAAAACCCGATAGACATACCGGAGTTTTGTGGGAAAATTTAAAGGTTGCCTCTATCTCAAAGCTAACTTCTAAAGGAGAACGATCTATGGCAAACCTACAACTAGGCGATACAGTACCAGACTTTACTCAAGATTCTAGCGAAGGCGAGATTAAATTTTACGACTGGGCAGGCGATAGCTGGGTGGTGCTTTTCTCTCACCCCGCAGATTACACCCCCGTTTGCACCACCGAACTGGGCGAAGTCTCTCGACTCAAGTCCGAGTTCGACAAGCGCAATGCTAAAGTTATTGCCTTGAGCGTGGACGATGCTGAATCTCATAAAGGTTGGATTGGCGATATCAACGAAACGCAACAAACGACCGTCAACTATCCGATTTTGGCAGATTCGGACAATAAAGTGTCGGATCTCTACGGGATGATTCACCCTAACGCTAACGCTAAACTGACGGTGCGTACCGTTTTCGTGATCGATCCTGCGAAAAAATTGCGCTTGACAATTACTTATCCGCCTAGCACCGGACGCAACTTTGAAGAGATTTTGCGCGTTATTGACTCATTGCAGTTGACAGATAACTATCAAGTCGCAACGCCGGTTAACTGGAAAGATGGGGACGATGTAGTCGTTGTTCCGTCGATTCCCACTGAAGAAGCGAAGCAGAAGTTTCCCAAAGGCGTTGAGGAAATTAAGTCTTATTTACGCATGACTCCGCAACCGAACAAATAATTGTCGATCGTTAACAACGGACGATTGAAAATTATCGAACGGTAGGGGCAGAGCAATGCTCTGCCCTCTGATTATATTCAAACATTAAGCTGCTGGAAACGCGATCGCGATCGCGCCGAGCGCCGGAACCTCAAAACTCGCTTGTCCTCTATCCAACGCCACTTCACCCACAACCTCATCGCGAACGCGCGCGCTAAATTCCCACATCGTCCCCGTTCCCTTCGTCCTTAATGCTGTTAAATCCGTCCTAACGGAGTGAGATTTTTCTCCCGCATTAACGACCAACAAGTATAAATTATTCTGCTCGTCTTGGGTCGCGATCGCCATTAAATCGGGGTTATTGGTAGAGGATTGAAACGTCGTCCGTCCGCCCTGTAAAACTCGAATCGCCATTCGCAGAGAATAGTAACTGAGTCGCCGTTCTCCCGTCGCTCCAATTAACCCTTTAAAACCGTTTGTTTTTCCCCAATCGTACAACGAAAAAATATGACTGCCGTAAATATAACTTTCCGGTTGCGAACCTCGAATCGCATTCTGAATTAGATTGAGCGCTAAAGGTAGCGTATCGTATTCATTTTCATAAGTTCCCCATTCACTGACCCACAGATCTGAGTTTTCGCGGACTGTATCTTTCATCCATCCTCGAACCCGCCCAATATAATCTGAAATATCGCGATTGTAGTCGTGAATATTAACACTGCTAAACTCTCTAGGAATTTCTTGTAAAGCAAGAGCGGGCCAACTGCTATCGCCAACCGTCACAGGAGCGTGAATATGGTAAGTCCGAGTCGGCAAATACGTCCGATAAACAAAATCAATTGCCTCTCTCGCGATTTTTACCAGTTGAAAATAGTCGCTCTGAGTCCCTCCCCAACCTTGAGCGCGATTGTCTGGTTCGTTATGAATTTCAAACTCATCAACCCGATAGTCATTACGCACATTAAGCCAGTAAACCGTTGCAAAAATATGTTCCCACCACTCGTTCCAATCTGCTTCAGTTCGGGGAGGATTAAGTTGTAATGCCCAAGGAGGATTCCACGAGTTATCAACATTACGAATCGTGAGAACGGGTTTAATACCCGCTTGCTTTAGCGTGCCAAAAATTGTTCGAGCATTCCCCTGCCAAATTTCCTCAGAAGAACCCGACCACCAATAATCGCTGCGATTCGGCGGATTTGTCATGACTTTATCCCACCAATCCCAGTTAATAATTGCGGGATTGGCTTGAATTTCAGCAATTGAAGGCCAGCCATATCGTCCATCATCATCTTCAGCTTCCCAGCGAGACATACCGCCATAGATTCGGTAAGTATTCATCCCCAAATCTTGCAAATCGCGGACATCAAAATTCACATTTCCTTCGCAAGCACCCATATAGCGCGTACTGATGCCCCAAGGTTTACCGGAAACTTGAATTATTGTCATACTTTGTGCCAAAGTTGTGATGCCGCTAAACAGGTGAATGAGTAACGCGATCGCGAGACCAACAAGCCAATTAAGCGATGATTTTTTTGATAGGATAAACACTGCTTTAATCCATTTTTAACGGCTACTGTTTCTCATCTGTTTTTGCAGCTTATTGCCTTCGATTCTTATCACGCAAATCAGCCAAAAATGCCACGCACCTGCTCTTCATTTTGTACGATCCATTGATAAATATCTCCGAGCGTTTTTTTTGAATCTCTTTGGGGTTTCCATCCCGTCTCTATCATAACTTTACGCGAGTCCTTAATAAAAATAGGTATATCTCCGGTACGCGCTTCGGGGACGGGCGCAATCTCAATTTGATAACCCGTTAATTCCTGGCAAATTTGCGTAGTTTCCAAAAGCGACAACGCATTTTCTTTCCCGCCACCCACATTAAAAAGCCCGCTCCCCCAGTAATTAAGACATTTCGACTCATTATTTTTGACTCTGTAGGTTTAAAACTCGCTCGTGCTTGCGAAAATAATCGCCTCTAGAAAGATGTTTTTCAAGCCAAATATAAAGCACAATAAATAAATAACGGCTTCCCATTTCTTTTAATTTTAATTTAGAAATCCCAGTTGCGCGGTTGCGCCAAGTAATGGGAATTGTCGTATAAGAATAACCGCGAACAATTGCTTTTAATGGCATTTCTACGGTTAAGTTAAAGTGATGGGAAAGCAAGGGAGAAATTCCCTCAATTGCTTCTCTCCGATAAATTTTAAACGCATTAGTTGTATCGTTTAATTTTAAGCCAAAAAGAATTTGGATGAATAAGTTAGCAAGGCGATTAACGATTAATTTGTGAGAGGGATAGTCAATCACTTTTCCACCGCGAATAAAGCGAGAGCCAAAAATGCAATCGTAGCCTTCTTGTAATTTATAATAATAATCTACGATATTATCAGGGGAATCGGAATTATCTGCCATAACGACTGCGACAGCATCGCCGCGAAAGTTTTCTAACCCGCAGCGAACGGCAAACCCAAAACCATTAGGATAATAGTTATTGATATAGCGAACGTTTGGAATTTGCTGGTTAACAGTTTGGAGAAGTTCTTCTGTACGATCGCGGCTATTATCGTTGACGACGAGAATTTCGTAAGGAATGTTTTGGGATTCTAAGGTTTGAGCGATCGCACTCACTGTAGGGACGATACAACCTTCTTCGTTGTAAGCGGGAATCACCAAAGAGAGTAGAGTAATACTTTTGTCGGTTGAGGCTGAGATATTACTAGAAGTTGGCGGCGCTAACTTGCGATCGCGTACAAGTGCGGGAGCTAATCCTTCCGGGTAATATATCTCAGTTGTCCCTTCTGCGGGCGATTGAGTTTTGGGTTTGAAAACTAGGCGATCGCTAATAACATAATTGATCGCGGCACTCAACAGTACGCCAACTAATGTATTGACGGCATAATTGACTTTCAACCAATCTAAGAGCGGAAAAATCAAAAATATCCGACAAACGACTGCCGCCCCCGCCGAAATGTGGTAGAGGGGGATTTGCCGCAGCAGCACGTCTCTCAGCTTCCAGTTTCCTCCCTGCCACACCCAAATGCGATACAAAAAAAAGCTCAATAAAAGGGAGATTTCAATGGCGATTGCGTTGGCAACATTTCTTAAAAAAGGTGTATTAAAATTTCGCACCTCAATCAGCCAAAATATTAGTGCTAGGTTCAGAGCAGCAGCAACTCCTCCGCTCAGTAAAAATTTTAAAATATTGGCTTGAAGTAGTTTGGCGAGCATCCCCAATTCCTTGCTGATGTCGTGAATTTCCCAAGCCTAGCATAACTTGACCTATCAACATTATTGCAGATTTTGAAGTTGAACTTAGGAATTGATTAAAGAGCGCTGTTTGAGTTCTTCGGGGCTAAGAATGCGGTAAATTAACCAATCTTTACTTTGAGAATGAAACTGGCAGGTGCGCTCGATGTGTTGGGCGAGTTTGGAGTAATTTTTCCAAAGATTATTAGTTTGACGAGCGCTTACTCCAAACCAATCTGCACCACTCTCTCGCAGTTCTTCAAACAATTGGATGGCATCGTCATCGTTTTTAGGGAGCTCGTTCCAACCTACATTATTGGCAGGGGGAAACGTCCAGCCGCGCCGACGACTGTAATAAATAGCAATGGGATCGCCAATGTCGGTGGCGATCGTCACGACCAAATCATCGGGTCGAGCAACGCGATCGAGAGCTAAACCGAGTTTACGACTTTGATCCGCGTAAGGTCTATACATCCGCTCGAGACTGCTCTGTCCGAACCCTCCAATCACTAACAGAAAAACAACGATAATCGCTAGCGCCCTAGGAGTTCGCAGCGAAGAATTCCAAGAAGAAGCGATCGCAATCATGCCATGTGCGGCGAATGCCGCCGCAACCGGATTGATGAGATGAAAATTCCAGGGGTTCGTCACTAATTCCTTCGCTCCAATCGCGTAGTAGGCGAGTCCGCCTAACAGCCACCAATGAAACAGCCAAGGGGCGTGAGGAGTTGAATTCAATCCTGACTCTTTATCTTCCTGCCGCCTTGGCGGAGGGAAGCATAAGCCCACAGCCACGAGGAGGATAACGGGTGCAGTCCATATCCAGTTATTAAATTGCGCGTTGAGGTGAGGGATAAAATAACTGTGCTTTAACCATTTTGCCAGTCCGCTATCCCACACCCAATTTCCCGAACCGGCGAAGTGATAAGGCGGGTACGAAAGAGAAAGATGTCTGGCCCAAAGATAGTAAGCGATAACAGGAATCAGCGAGGCAACCGCAGCACCCGCTATCAGCAGTAACTTTTTGGGAGATCGCTGCTGGCGGCGACCTAAAATGACCCAAATTGCGTAGAGCGCCGGAATCCCGACGATTAAGCCCGGAATTTTGGATAAGAAACCCCAAGTGCCAAAAACACCAGCTAATACCAGATAGCGCGGGCGATCGCTTTGACAGTAAGCGACTGCGAACCACAAACTGGTTGTGACTAAAGCCACCATTGCCGGATCGGGCAAAAACGAACGCTCGATAAAAATGCTTCCCGGTAAGATTGCCATAACCGCAGCGCTAACCAGAGCGTGTTCTTCATCCCAAACGCGACGAACAAGTTGATAGAGAGCAAAGATTCCCCAAATGCCAAAGCTGGCAGCGATTGAACGCCCAACCCAATCCTGCTGACCGACGATATGGTAGAGCATTGCAGCCAAATAGCTTACCGTCTGGAACTCGCTAAGCACCTAAGCAAAATAAATTACTCACTTGCAAATCCTGAAACCCTTGGCTTTCCTGCTTTTTGGCTCATGGTTATGTGTAAATAATTTTGCATACCTGCTTAGTAGGGCGGCGCTCCGATCTTGGCAACAAACTCCTGAAAACTATCGCTCCCCATCACTTCAATGCGAGGAATTGCTAGCAAGGAATCTTGAAAGCGACAAGCGCCCGAGCGACAAGAGAGACCGAATGTATAGCCGCAAGCCCCAATTAAATGCTCGACGACAGGATCGAAATCGCCGTAGGGGTAGGCAAAAGTATTAATCGCTTCCCCTAATTCGCGTGAGATTATGGTACGCGATCGCGCTGCTTCTTTCACAACTTCCGCTACCGATAACGCCGTCAGCGGTTGATGCGTGGCGCTATGCGAGCCAAAGATTACTCCTTGCTCTCGCAGTTGCCGAATTTCCGACCATCCCATCAAGGGTAAATCTTCCCCATAAGCACTATCCCAGCGATTAGAATCTCCCGCACGCTCGGCGACGATAAACACCGTTGCAGTAAAACCGTATTTTTTCAACAACGGCCAAGCATACTCGAAAAAGTCTTGGTAGCCGTCGTCAAAGGTAATCGCGATCGCGCGCCCCGGTAAAGCGCGCCGCGCATCTGCTGCCGCTTGCCACGCCTCCCAACTGACGCTATAAAAACCCGCATCCCGCAAATAGCGCAACTGCTCCTCAAAGACTTCCGGCGTGACGCGCCAGCGAGCGGTAGCAGCCGAACCCGTCGGCGCAACGCGATGGTACATGAGAACGGGTAACTTTTCCGTCGTTACCGGGGCTGGAACGATGCTCTCTGAAGGTTGACCGCCTTGCCATCGTACTGTCGCTTCTACCTCGGGAGGAGCGGGGGTCGGCTGCTGCTCCAATTTGATGATTTCCGGCGTGGAATGCTGCCACGGTTGACGCTGAAACAGTTGCACGCGGTACAGCGGAGTCCAAATTTCCTTCGCTAAGGAAAGTAAAGGCTGGCGGGCGAACGTATCGCCGATTGCTTTCGCCCCAAACGATAGCCCCCAGTCGTAACCGGGTTTATCTGGTTCGTCGATAATTTGATGGGCGTGCGCGACGAGCAGATAGCCGCCCGATTCGAGAGCGTCGGTAAATTTCCCCGCTACTTCTTCAAGGACTTTCAAACTTTCAACATAATAAAGGACTTCGCTACAAACAATCAGATTGAATTTGCCGGGAATTGAGTCTTTAGTCAGGTCTAATTTCTGGAAGCAAATGTTGTTGAGATGGCTGCAACGTTGGGTGGTGCGATCGAGGGCAATTTGGGAGAGATCCGTTGCTAGAAGGGTCTCGACGCGAGGAGCGAGTTGAGCGGTGAAATGCCCTTCCGCGCAAGCAATTTCTAGCGCTTTGTGAATGGGAGTTGAAGGCAGTAAGGAAAGCGTTTGTTCGTATTTGGTTTGTTCGTAAGGGCTGGTATATTTCCAAGGGTCGGCTCGCGAGGCAAAGAGCGTTTCAAAATGTTCTAGCCCGTAAATTTGAGCGGTGTTAGCCGAGGTTTCAGGGAGACTCGATAGGGGAGACTGCTGCGAAACCGATTCGAGATTGGCTCCAGATGCAGCGATCGCGCCGGGATCGTAAATCGGAGATTCTAGCCCTTCGGTTAGGGAGGATGAATCTAAGATTGCTTCTTTCGTTACTCGCGCCATTGCGAGCAAATCCTCTACTGTTTCCGACGGCAAGACGGCTCGCCGATTCACGCTGCCGCTGAGTCCCGGACGGCGAGCCAGTAAGACTTTTGAATGTTTCACGGGTTCCGCATCGTGGGTTTGCGCGGCTAACGCCAGACGCGATCGCAACGAGGTCGGTTCGTTCCAGGATTGACCGATCAAACCCTCGCGAACGCAGGCGCGGCAAAGTTCTAAGCCGCCTGCGGTAGTAATAGCAACGCGCAATGCTTGGGCGGTAACGAGGTTATCGATCGCGGGAATCGTCAACTGGGCGATCGCAACGCCCCCGACGGTAAAGATGGCTTTTAGTTCCGAACCGGGAACGACGAGATCGCACAGTTCTTCGCTGACTTCTACTCTCCGTTCATTTGACTCAATCGAGATGTTCGTTGCGGTAGGCTCGCTCAATTCCGAGTCGTAGAAGCGATCGCTCGGCCAATCGAGTCCCCAAAGTTGCTGTAAAAACACCGTCCAGCCGATTTGGTCGTGGTAGGCGCGGTCTTGTTCGGTGTAAACGGTCTGCTCGAAGAATCGCCCCAGAATCTGCCAATAAAATTGGGCAGCGATCGCGTCCTTCAGCACCCAAGTCGATACCGTACCGTCGCAAATCGGCAATTCCAGCCGTCCCAGTTCGGTTCCTTCCATTTCCACAACGCAGTAGAAACGTTCGGCAGACGCGGGTGGAGCGAGAGCGAGAATTGGTTCTGTTACCTCAACCCTTGCTGCATAAGTCTTGCCAATTGTCAAAGGATTTGCAATCCGCGCGCGTTGCAGAATTAATTGCTCTAAAATGTTTGCGCTGCGACGAGCCAGTCCTAGAGTCCTCGATTGCACCTCGAGGGCGTTCAAAAAATCGAGAATCGATGGCATCCATTCGGCTGCGAGGCGTTCCCAAGCGTCAAAAGTTTGGCAAGTCGGGAGAATTGCTGCTTTAAAGATCGTGTAAGCAACATGATACGGATCGAGGCTGGGATCTGAATCTTGCCGAACCAACTCTAGTAAGGGCAAGGGATCCGTACCGCTCCCCACGAGCAAACCGGCAGACCAGCAAAGCCATTGCAGTTTGGCGCGGGCAAGTTCTTCGAGGGGTTGACCGTTGGCATGAGCGGGGAGAGGGTTAGAGATGCGAGGATCGGAGGAATGTCCTCGCTCGATGACCCGCAGCGCATCGGCAAACATCTGAAAAGCATCGATTGAAGCCGAGTCCGGACGCATTCGATAGTAGACCAAGACTTCCGGTAAGCGATCGAAGCGCGCGCCGACGCGAGCAAGACGCTGCCACATATCCCAATCTTCGCAGGTGCGGAACGAGGGGTCAAAACCGCCAACGGTTTCGACGAGCGATCGCCGAATCACACAAGCGTGAATCGTAAAAGCGCAAGTCTGTGCTAAGGCTGGAAATAAATTATCGGCTTGGTGCCAATAACTTTCACCAATCTCCTGACCGTCGGGAGTTACGCGCGCCCAACCGCAGTGAATGCCATCGAGATCGGGATTCTCGCGCAATTTCTGCGTCATCTTTTCAAGCTGTTCTGGCGCAAGCCAATCATCGGAATCGAGGAATAACAGCCAGTCGTATTGGGCGAGGAGGATGCCGGTATTGCGGGCGTTACAGACTCCGGCTTGCAGTTGGCGTTTGGTGCGGATGCGCCCATCGCGGGCGGCAAATTGGGCAGCGATCGCGGCGGTATCATCTTTAGAGCCATCATCCACGACAATTGCTTCCCAATGGGGGTAGGTTTGCGCGAGCAAGGATTCTAGGGTTTCGGCGAGGGTTGCTGCGGCGTTATGGGCTGGGATAATAACTGAAACGGCGATCGCCGGGAGAGGGTTCGGCAAAGGCGGGGAAATGGGAGCGCGTTTTTTGAGAACGAGCAAATCTTGAGCGCCCACCCCGATCCCATGACTTCCCGACCACAATCCGGGTATGGGTTCTCGTGCGAGTTCGAGTCCGGCGCGATCGGCGAGTTCTTCGATGAAGCTAAACTTGTAGGCCGTCATGAACTCGGGATTTTTGGGATCCGCGATCGCGAAATCCTCGCCCCAACTCCCGTAGCGGTGGTCGAAATTGAAGTACGATCTCGCAAAGCCTAACGGTCGTCGCTGTCCGGGTTGATAATAGTCGAGCAAGAAAAAGCTAAATAAACAGCGTCCTTCGGGCGCAAGGACTCGAGCGGTTTCTCGAAAGTAATTTTCCGCTATTTCAGGTAGTATATGCGTGAAGACCGAAGCTGCATAAACCAGATCGAAGGCATTATCGGCATAGGGAAATCGATACTTTTCAGCCTCAATTTTGCCGCTGGAATTATAATAAGTATTCTTGAGATTCGCCCATTTAAAATTAAAATTCGGATACTTGGAATGAAATTGATGATTGAGGAATTCAATTTTATTTTGACAAATATCAAAGCCATCATAAGTTCCCCCTGAAGTCAAGATATACCTTAAGGGGAACGCAATCCGTCCCAGACCGCAGCCAATCTCTAAAACTTTACTATCCTGTTTGATACTGCCATAAACACGCAGCAGCATACTCCATTCTTCCGCCCATCGAAACCACTCTTCGAGTTGCGCGACTCCTTCCTGGCTCATTTGTGCGATCGGCGGTACTAAGTCTGGTTCGTAAGCAACCCAACTTGGGAACTTCCGGTTCAATACTCTTCTCTTTAACTCCAAAATCTTCGCTAAAATTTCTAATTTCATGGCGGTTGAGGAAGTCAGTGAGTAGGACAGACTCTAAATCTAGATTCGGTCAACGATTCTAAGTCGATTAAATCGGTTTCAGTCGTAAGCTGAGTAATGACAGAACTATGTTTCGTGGGATGAGGTTGTTAAAGCTCGGAGTTGTCAAAGCTTAAAATTTCCGCCTGAGATTCTGACAGATGCTGCCAGCGATACAGGTGAAGCAATAAAGAAATAAGCAGACAAGTAAAAGCAATAAAAACCAGGTGCGCTACATATATGAATCCGCTTTTCATCCCTATGCCTAGGAAAATTACCCAAGCGACTATACCGACTTTACTCCACAAATTTTTAACTTGCAAGGTTAGCTCTATGCCTAAAACAACAGCGATTGTTAGCAAACTTAAATGAAGCCAGCGTCCCGGAACAATCATTTGTTCCCAGGACATATAGCCGTAGATGTTAGCGCCGTAGTACATCCCCAAGAGTAGGCTAAAGAGTCCGAGGAGGAGATAAAGAAGTCTGTGAAAAATTTTACGGCTGGGGATTGCCTCCCAAATTTGCAAACAGAGGAGCAATACTAGCATCCCCAATGCCGCCGGAAACCAGTTCTTTGCAATACCTGCGTCGCCACTGACTGTGTTTCGCACGAGCCACTCAACCAGGAGCGCTTCTAAACCAAGTAAGCCTATGAGTAGGCTTGCACCGATTAAAGCCGTTTGTAATGTTGCAGAGAAGCTCGTGCTTTCTTGTTCCGAGCTAATTGCACCCTCGTCTTGTCGGAAGGAATGAATGATGTAGAGGTTTGTTGCTATCAAAAAAAATAAACTTCCAAATATCTCCAAGCTTTCTTCTACCATCTGAGAGGCAGTCTGATTCTGCCAAAAGATTTCAATTTGAGTTGTCGCTACAATCCTTAGCTCTAGTAATTCTAAAAAAGGAACAGTAATAAAACAAATTACTCCAGTAATTGTAAAAGCAAAAGCGAGTACGCTCTGTCTAATGTGTAACCAGGCGAAAGCAACCATAAACAAAGCGACTAACCCAATGGGGACGGCTAACACAAGAACCCAACCCAAGGGCAAATCTCCTGATGGATTGAACGCTGTTATCATTCCGATGCGCTCGTGAAGCGAGCCAATTTCATCCAGAGAAAGTAAGGCAAACGCGAACGCGAAGCCGAGCCAGCCCCAGCTTAAATAGCGCTCGCGGCGAGACAGGTTTTGTTTGCGGTCTGTGAGGAAACAAAGAGTCGATTTTAGGGATACAAGCAGTAATAGCATTGAGGAATACCAGCTTGCAATTACATTCTCCATTGCTAGATAAAATTGAACTAAAATATATTTTATTGCCGAGCCAGCTTCCCAATTACTTGCCAGATATTGACGGAAATAAGCCGCGAACATCCAAGTTCCCAGTACCATATACAAATTCATTAACGCCAAGGTAGTAATGACAATTGCCAGCCGCTTGTAGGAACAATTAGTTTTAAAAACTATTGAGTTTTTGGTCAACATTATTTACAATATTTTGAAAGAGTAAGCAATTGATCTTTTAAAAGATGTATAGCGTTTTTCGTTTGCGTGAGGTACAGTTCCAAAAATCAAATCGGTAGGGGCGCGGATTTCGAGGTCTTAGGGGCGCGGATTTCGAGGTCTCCTCGAAATTAAACGCCGCCCCGTCTCGAAATTAAACGCCGCCCCGTAGGGGCGAATGGTATTCGCCCCCTGGGTGTTATATCATCCATGTGAAAACTGCTATAAATAAATTCTAATGACAGGGCGTGCAAAGCATTCTTAACGCTTGGAACTCGAGCTAGAGCGAGAATTTCAGTTTACCCCGATTCAGCGATCGGAGATCGGTTTGTCATCAGATATTGGCTGTCTGACTTGACCCAAACTTGGCATTCGTACTGCGCCCATTTCCCAGCGAAGGGGTGGATTTAGGATGCTGTTACCATCGACGGCAGAGCAAATTTCCAAGGGGTAAACGTGCCAGTGATAGTCGTAGGCATAAGTCCAATCTCGTTCGTAAATCCCCACATCAACGAAGTAGCTGCCACCGCTGAGATCGACGCGATCGATTTGCAGCGAAATCTGTCCTTCGCCCTCGACCGCCGATAATGATTCTACCGTTACTGCCGTGCTGGTATCAAAGCAAATTTGACCGTCTTCGCGACTAATTGTAACGCTGAAGATTGGAGATTCAATGCGTTGAGGTGAAAGATAGTCAATCTCGACGCGCAGCGGTTCGCCGCTATCGAGGCGATCGCGCGGTTGCAAGCGCACGTCGGTAATTTCAATTTCTAAGGAACCGAAGCGGTTTTCATTAACGCGCAGTTCTGTTCCGGATTTCGTCTTTTGGGGCGCGCGCAAAGGAGTGCGCTGTTGGGTTTGCTGGCGCATTTCGCTGACATACTGCCCGACGACGACTTCGGGTTCGCCGTAAGCGACGATTTGACCTTGGCGCAACCAGAGGGCGCGATCGCACAATTCCTCAATTTGCTCGGCACTGTGAGAAATCAACACGATCGCGCATCCCTTTTCCTTCAACTCGCCAATCCTTTCCAAACACTTCGCCTGAAAGGACAAATCCCCCACCGACAGGAATTCATCGACCAACAAAACATCGGGATCCGTATGCACGGCTACAGAAAATGCCAACCGCATTTGCATCCCCGTACTGTAAGTGCGTAGCGGGTTGTCAATAAATTCCTCCAACTCAGCAAACTCGACCATCGTCTCAAACCGTCGCTGCACTTCCCGCCGCGTCAACCCCGCGACAATCGCCGCGACAAAAACGTTTTCGCGCCCCGTCAAATCGCCGTTAAACCCCGCTCCTAAATCGAGTAACGCGCCAATGCGCCCGCGCACTTTAATTTTTCCTTCATCCGGCGCGCCTACGCCGCCCACCAGTTGCAATAAGGTCGATTTTCCTGCCCCATTGTGTCCGATAATGCCGAGCATTTCACCCGCAGAGACGGTAAAACTGACCTCTCGCAACGCCCAAAAATGCTCGACTGCCTTCATCCGTCCCAATCCCGCCAGCGCCGCTTCCATAATCGTTACGGGTTTTTCGGCGTGATAGCGGTTGAAGCGCTTACCCAAGCGATTGACGATAATTGCTTCGCGCATTTACACCTCCTCCACAAAATGAGCGCTCTGGCGTTTAAACATCCAATAGCCCACGGGCAATAAGATTGCTGTAATGCCTGCAATAATTCCTAAAGCTAGGAAATCTGGGGGAACGCCCCACATGAGAATTTGTCGATAGGACATCACGATGTGAACCATTGGATTCAAACCGTAAACGTACCAATATTTGGGTGGAATGTTTTTAATGTCGTAGAAAATGGGCGTGAGATAAAAGAAGAGTTGTAGCAGTACGCCGAGGGTGTGCTGGGTATCGCGAAAGGTCACATTGAGAGCGGCAAGAAAATAAGCAAAGCTGACGGTAAGAGCAAATTGTAGAATTTGCAGGAACGGCAACCAGAGAACGACGGGTTTAAATTGCACGCCATCAATAAGGAGAAACCCGATTAAGACGGGTAGGGCGAGGATAAAGTGGACTAGCCCGGTAGTGACGATGACAACGGGAAGGACGGCGACGGGAAATCCGGGCTGTCGGATGAGGGGGCGACTGCCAACAATTGCGCCGGTGGCTTGAAACAGGGCAGTTTGAAACCAGTTCCACACGAGCAACCCGGTAAAAACGTAGGAGGAATATTGGGGGATATTAACCGGGATGACGAGTTGGAAAACAAAGGCAAAAACGGCGAGTTGCAGTAGGGGATTGATGAGCGTCCAAGCTACACCGAGGGCGGAGCGCTTGTACATCAATTTCATTTCCCGCGAGACTAATTCCCGCAGGAGATCGTAAAGATAGGGCAGTCGCCAGCGCGGACGAAGGGTTCTTTTAGCTACCATGCGCGTCCATTCCTACTTGGATGGGGGTCGCTTCCAATGAAGGGGCGATCGCGGTTTGGGGGCGTTCTGCGACAGGGATATACGGCGCGCTACGCCCTTCTAGTTTCACTCGCTGGTGCGATCGCCACAACACCCAAGGACCGAGGATATTCCCCTGAATTTCGAGCAGGATCAGCGAGAGGGGATAATCGCTCGTACCGCGCAACCAAGTCAGAATCCGTTTTGTATGGTACATGGGCAAAGCAACAAACACTTGCAAAAATCCCCGCCAATCTCCATCGCGCAGCCAAGTTGTTAAGTTATAAGAGACGTGACCCTTGCTGTAGCCGAAAATTTGACGGCGTAAGGCGGATAAATCCCGGCGATGCTTGTGCCAAACGTAAGCAGATGGCTCGTAGGTAATGGTATAGCCGGCTTTGAGAACTTTGTAGAACAGGTATGTATCTTCTCCGACCCCCGAGGGCATCCCCGGTCCGAGGGCTTCCTGCATTAAACCAATCTGGGGATGCGTAAAAATGCTGGCTCGAAAGGCAGCGTTGGCGGTTGCTCCCAATCCCCAAGTCGGTACGGCAAACTTGGGAAAAGATTTAAACCAGTCCCCGTTGACCTCAAAGGGTTCAAAACCTCGCCCTAAGCCGCCGTATCGTTCAAAGAAACGCTGGTAAATCGTCTCTAGCTGCAACGGTAAGACATTTCCCGTAACAATCATGACATCCGGTCGGGCAAAAGGCGCGACCAGCTTCTCAATCCAATCGGGGGGAAGCGTCACGTCATCGTCGGTGGCAATGACAATATCTCCGGTGCTAGCAACAAAGCCTGCATTGCGAGCGTATGCGAGGCCTTGGCGCGGTTCCTTCACGAGCTTCACTTCAGGAAACTCGGCGACGACGGGGGCGGTTAAACCCGACGCGGGATGGTTGTCTACGACAATGATTTCTACTCGCCGAGCGGTTTGTTGTTTGACCAAGCATTGCAGGCAATTGCGCAGATCGTCGGGTCGGTCGTAGGTGGCGAGGTTAATGGAAACGGAAACGGAGTCTGGCAGTTTCTCGCATTGGATGACTTCTTTCACTTCCCGGTTAGGAGAATATCGCTCTGTCATGCTCGCAAATGCTTCCGCCCAGACGGTATTTTTGCCAGACTTGGCTAGGGGCTGGATCGCTTTCAAGCCTAACGCCTCAATAATGGCTTGGCTTAACCGGCTGCGGTGGATAGGCTGGTAAATATTCGGGATACTGACACCGCCTAAAGGCTCTCCCCGCCAGGTGACGAACACTTGAACGTCGGAGTATTGGGTTACATCGACTAGAGAATGTAAGGGCTGGGTGAGTTCGACGCTTCGCACGGCGACGGGTCGATTAACTTCGACGGGCGGTTGGGCGGGCGGTTCGGGGGCGATCTTTTCTTTCGCGATCGCTTCTTGGGGACCGAAGGAGGCGATAATTTCGGCAGCCTGTTTTTGAGCTTTTTGATAGCGAGTTATCCCAATGAAGGAACCCCAGAACTCAGCTTTGACGAGTTCTAGGGGAAACTGAGTGGGATGCTTAAAGGCAATCCAAAGCCGACGCAGGCTCCAATAGCACAGCCACCAAATTCCCAACCATATAAAAGAACGGCGCTCTTCGGGATAGGTGGTTGCCCCGCAGACGAAGTAAGAATAAAGACCGATCCCGTTGTTCGTCAGTTGAGAGTGCAGTTTTTCGTAATCGCGCCGATGTCGGTGGCGCACGAGAGCGTCGGGTTCGTATAGGAGCGTATGTCCTTTTTTGAGGACGCGGAAAAACATTTCTAAGTCGCCGCCGCCATTGGTGGGCGTGCCGACATCTAGGGCGGGATCGAAGGGGCCAATCTCTTCAAAAATGCAGCGCCGATAGGCCATATTTGCTCCCGTGCCAAATTGTCCCGCTCCCAGCCATCCCCAAGGCATTTTGCTATCGGGGTAGACGCGGTACCATTTGCGATCGAATCCCCGTCCAAAACCTCCATTCCATTCAAACAGCACTTGAGCTTCGGTTTCGAGTTCGTAGGGAACGACTAGCCCTGTTATTGCCATGACTTCGGGGTTTTCCACGAAGGCTTTTGCTAAAGCTTTGACCCAACCGCGATCGACAACGACATCATCATCAGTGTAGGCCAGGATTTCGCCTTTGGCTTCGATAATCGCGCGATTGCGCGCCCAATCTAAGCCGGGACGGGGTTCGCAGACGTAGCGAATCTGGGGATAATGGGCTTGTAATAATTCTTGGGTTGCTTCGGTGCTGGGGGCGTTATCGACCACTAAAAGATCGAGGTGGGGATAGTCTAACTGACAGAGGGAATCCAAACAGAGGGCGAGGTCGGCGGTGCGATCGCGCGTACAAACGGCTATCGTTACGAGCGGTAATTCTCCATCGCATTCCGGCACTTGCAAATCGTATAAGTCCTTAAGTCGTATACCTTCTGGATTGGGGGAGGTTGCTAATCCATTTTGCAACAGGCGCTGGAGAATTCCCCAACTCTGTTGTTCGAGAAGACATTTCCCGAGAATTTCAGCCGTGCAGCATCCGTTGGCGATTGGCGCTTGAATATAACCGATGGGCGCGCCGTGCAAGCGGACTAATCCTTGTACGCCCAGATAACCCTCTAAATTCTCTAGGGTTTCCAGCGGACGACTGAGTTCGAGATCGACAACCTTGAGCGGATAAAGCATTCCCTAACTCTCCTGAAATAGTGCTGTTAATACTCGGCATAAACTGCCTCTTCGGAATTTAAAATTCCCAATTCGCTCGCGAAAGTATTTCGCCACATTTTACGGGATTTCTGAATGATCGCCCATCAAAATTAGATTGCTGAGAGCGAGTAATGTAAGACTTTGCCGACTAAAAGCTTGAAATAAATACTGAGTTTGGATTGACGCGCTTCGGAAACCTTTAAGGGCTGAGTGGGACGCGCGCTTTGCCTCCCCGTTAAGATTTGCCAGAGACTTTGTAGTAGCAAGCTGTACCAGCCGTAGCGTCCCAAAGGCGTGATGAAGTCGGCTTTTAGAGCTTCGAGCAACCAAAAGATGGTTTGCTCGGGATCGCGATCGTGATGGCTTTGGCGTGCGAGGTAGAGGTAAAAACTGCTACAGGATAAGCGGTGCAGGAGAAGGGGAATATCGGGGCGATTTTGGCGAGTGGCTTGCAGCATTAAGCGGTGCGATCGCGCCATTTTCTGGTAGTCTCGGGACATACTGCTGGCAATTTTGCGATAGCCGACGGTAAATTCCGGGACGACGCAAAAGCGATATTTTTCGGCGATGCGCAGGTATAAATCCCAATCTTCGCAACCTTGGGCGTTCTGAACCTTTAAGTCGCTATTGTAACCGCCGACCCGCTCTAAGCAGGAACGACGAATCAGCGTCGCACTGGCATTGCCTAAAAAGTTATGACAAATTAGCGTTTTGTAAACGTCACCCTCAATCGTGCTGGCGTGGAACGGGCCGAGGGGAGAATCATTTTCGTTGATATCGACAGACCAGGAATAGACTAAACCCACGCTGCTATCGGATTGCGAAAGGCGCTTGACTTGCTTTTCGAGGTGTTGGGGATACCAAATATCGTCCGCATCGAGGGGCGCGATGAATTCGCCGCGCGCGTTAGCGATGCCGAAGTTGCGCGCCGCCGCTACGCCGGAGTTAGACTGCTGGAGGATAACGATGCGCCCATCGCGTTGGGAAAGTTCGGTGGCAATTTCGACGGTGCGATCGCTCGAGCCATCATCAACGATAATAATCTCGAAGTCGCGATCGCTTTGAGCGAGAACCGAATTTACGGTTCGCTCGAGCCACACTTCAGCATTGTAGGCAGGAATAATGACGGAAACGCGGGGCAAGGGGAGGCAAGAGAGAGCGGTCATGCGAGAGATTGCTTGGCAATTTTAAGGATTTGGGGACGCTCATCTGGCGATAGGCGCGATGGTACGAGGGTTAAAAACGGGTGGGAGGTAACTTGAGAGTTCAAGCTGTTCGCTTGGCTTGATTTTCACGCGCAAATCTTAGCTACTGCTCTTAGATAGCACAGTCAAGTTAGCTCCGTAAAGTCCAGGATTCCTCTTTTACAAAAACTTGACGAAAATTACGGCGATTGCCAAACTAGGGTAGAGTTTATTGAAATTCCAAGCTAAATCTTACTAAAATGACCGTAAGTTTATGGGGCTAATGCCTTCATAACGATTTAGGACTTCTTAGGACGTTTTTACGTCTCTTCAATACGGCTCTACCGCAAACTCAATAATTTTTAATAGACACCTCACTAAAGATGAGCGGACGTTCTCAAAGCTTACCCGCAATTTCACTGATCGTCCCGGTTTATAATGGCGGTGATAATTTTCAGCGCTGTTTGACCAGTATTGCTTCTGGAGTTTCCCCATCAACTGAGGTGATTGTCGTGGGCGATGGCGACACCGATGGTTCTTGGGAAAAAGCCCAATTATTCGGGTTCGAGGGGATTCGCCTGCCAGAATCTCGAGGACCGGCAACTGCACGAAATATTGGGGCAAAACAAGCTAAAAATGAGATTCTTTTTTTTGTGGATGCGGACGTAGAAATTTATCCCGATACCCTGACTAAAATCGCAGCCGTTTTTGAATCCGATCCCCAGTTAGCCGCTTTAATCGGTTCCTACGACGACGCACCCGGAGCGGCTAACTTTTTATCTCAGTATAAAAACTTATTCCACCATTACACCCACCAAATTTCCTCAGAAGAAGCATCGACATTTTGGGGAGCTTGTGGAGCGATTCGTCGCGATATTTTTCTGGAAATGGGGGGGTTTGATGAAAGTTATCGTCTTCCCTGTGTGGAAGATATCGAACTAGGCTATCGTTTAAAAAAAGCAGGCTATCGCATCCAACTTTGCAAAGAGATTCAAGTCAAACATCTCAAACGTTGGGGGATAATCTCGTTGTTGCGAGCAGATTTTTTTTACCGGGCGCTGCCTTGGACGGCTTTGATTTTACGCGATCGCGCTTTGTCTAACGATTTGAACCTTCAATACTCCAGTCGTCTCAGCGTCGTCGCGATTTACTTACTCTCGGTCAGCCTAATCGCTTCTGTGAAGTATCCCATTGCCCTCTGTCTGGTCGTATTAGCGAGCCTTGCTTTACTCTTTCTCAATGTCTCAGTTTACCAATTTTTCTATCATAAACGCGGCTTATCATTTACCCTCGGAACAATATTCTGGCACTGGCTTTATTATTTTTACAGCGGACTGGCTTTCGCAATTGGCAATATGCGCTACCAACTTCAATCTTTTAAGCAAGCGATGGCCCACTTCACCCGAAAAAGTAAGCCATCTGCCCCTTGCTAGTTTATTTAGCGCCGACCCGACAACTCAATAAGAGAAAACTTGTGTATATTCAAGAGACGAGACTTTTTTCATACTTCATACCTAGATCGTAATTAATTGCTAGAGGAGTCTTATGCAAACAAATTATCGGGTGGCGATTGTCGGGGCTGGGCCAGCAGGCTTGACGGCTGCTTACGAACTCGCCAAGCAAGGAATTCATCTGCTCGTGGTAGAGCGAGATGATAAAGTAGGAGGCATTGCTCGCACTGAAATTTATAAAGGCTATCGCTTCGATATTGGAGGACATCGCTTTTATACCAAAGTAGGAGAAGTTCAACAATTGTGGCTCGAAGTGCTGGGCGACGAGTTCATTCAAGTTCCTCGCCTCTCGCGTATTTATTACAGGGGTAAATTTTTTGATTATCCTCTTTCTTTTGCTAACACTTTATCGAATCTCGGATTGGGAACAAGTGCTGCAATTGTTCTGAGCTACATCAAAGCAAAAATTCAGGCTTTTATCAAACGTCCGGAACCAGAAACTTTTGAGGAGTGGGTAACTCATTGTTTTGGTCGTCGCCTTTATGAAACTTTTTTTAAAACTTATACAGAAAAAGTTTGGGGGATTCCCTGCAATAAAATTAGTGCAGAATGGGCCATTCAACGGATTAAAGGATTATCTTTAAAGCAGGCAGTTATTAATGCTTTATTCGGCACAAATAACACCAAAACTTTAATCAAGAAATTTGACTACCCCATTTTGGGACCGGGCATGATGTGGGAGCGTTTTACTGAAGCGGTGGAAAAGTTAGGGGGCGATGTCTGGCTTGATACCGGCGTAATTCGCGTTAAACACCATCAGCAGCGAATTGAGAGTATGGAGGTCGATCGCAATGGGGAAGTTGTCGAGGTGAAGGCAGAACATTTTATTTCGAGTATGCCGGTGACGGCGCTAGTGCGCTGTCTCGACCCTCGTCCGCCCGAGCCAATATTGGAAGCAGCGCGATCGCTAAAATATCGGGCTTTTATTATCGTAGCACTCATTATTGACGCTCCCAATCTTTTCCCAGATAACTGGATTTATATTCACTCTCCAGAAGTGACAGTCGGGCGCATCCAAAACTTTAAAAATTGGAGTCCGGCAATGGTTCCCGATCCGAATAAAACCTGTTTGGGTATGGAATATTTTTGCGATGAAGGCGACGATCTGTGGAATCTCTCCAACGAAAAGTTACTGGAACTCGCGACGAAAGAAATCGGGATATTAGGTTTGGCTAAATCGGCAAAGGTAGAAGATGGAACGGTTTTACGACAGCCGAAAGCTTACCCCGTTTACGATCGCAATTATCGCCAACATTTACAAGTCTTGCAAGACTACTTAGCGGGTTTTGATAATTTACAAACTGTCGGACGTAATGGAATGCACCGATATAATAACCAAGACCACTCGATGCTGACGGGGTTGCTGGCTGCTAAAAATATTATTGGCGAGAAACACGATTTGTGGCAAGTCAATGTCGAACGCTCTTACTACGAAGATTTCACCCAGGAAGAATGGGAAAAGCGCCAGAAATCTTTATCAAAAGCTAGCCGAGAAGTTATGCCGGATAGTCTTTAATCGAAGTTTGAGGGATGTTACGAGTTAAAGCTTTAGGGGAACTATCGAGACTAACTTGATGTAAATTTGAGATAATTATAGGGTAACAGTTTCGGTACGAAATTCGACAGCGATCCTAAAACCAACTCTGACTTTCCCTAAGCTTTTCTAGTTATGGACATCTACCGCAATGCCCTGCGCCCGCTTCTCTTTTCGGGACTTAAGATCGAGCCGGAGTTCGCCCATCAACAAAGTCTGCAATTCCTTCAATGGTTGGAGGAAGCGCAAGAGTATCAACCGGCTGCCCTTATTTTAAAGCAGTTCGATCGCGCGTTTGGCTACCCAGATTCTCGCTTAAAGCAGCAGTTATGGGGCATTGAGTTTCCCAATCCTTTGGGGTTAGCGGCGGGATTTGATAAGGATGGCGTAGCGGCTGGAATTTGGGGCGATTTTGGGATGGGATTTGCCGAGTTAGGAACGGTAACGTACCATCCGCAACCGGGAAATCCTCGTCCTCGTTTGTTTCGCTTGCTCGAAGATAAAGCGGTGCTGAATCGTATGGGATTTAATAATCGGGGAAGTGCTGCTTTAGCGGAACGTTTGCAACAATTAAAAGCGCGAAAAGTTCCATTAGGAATTAATTTAGGAAAGTCTAAGATTACGCCGTTAGCAGAGGCAGCAGCGGACTATGCGGGCAGTTTTAAGCGCTTGCAATCGCTGGGAGATTATTTTGTGGTGAATGTGAGTTCGCCGAATACGCCGGGATTGCGATCGCTGCAAGATAAGAGCCAACTTAACGATATTTTAACCGTTTTACAAGCCGAAAATCAAGCTCGAAAGCCAATTTTAGTGAAGATTGCACCGGATTTGGAGTGGGATGCGATCGCGGATGTTATCGACTTAGCTTTTACTCACAAACTAGCGGGAATTATCGCCACGAATACTACGATTAGTCGCGAGGGACTGAAAACGAAAATGCTCGCGGCTACGGGAAAATCGATTGGGGAAGAAGCGGGAGGAATCAGCGGTAAACCGTTACGCGATCGCGCGACAGAAGTCATTCGTTTTATCCGCAAACAATCGCAGGGAAAATTAATAATTGTGGGAGTGGGCGGTATTTTCACGGCAGAGGATGCTTGGGAAAAAATCATCTCCGGTGCAAGTTTAATTCAAGTGTATACGGGCTGGATTTATGAAGGCCCGTGGATGGTTCGAGAAATTCTGGCAGGATTAGTCCAAAAGTTAGAGCGTGAAGGTTTAAAGTCAATTGCTGAAGCCGTGAATATTAAGTAACAGACAAGGGGTGAAGGGAGACGGTTTATTTTTCAGCAGAACGTGGGAATTGCGATAAGATCGACATAGTGCCACCCTCAACTGAATGTGAATAGCTCAACGCTGAACAACTCAATTTCATTGGCTATGACTAACGGTTCGCCAGAAGAATCGATCGCACGCCTAAAGCCTCAAATATTACCCTCTTCGGTAATGGCGTTAGATGAAATCGTTAGCAACTTGCGAAAAACATTAGAACGCCATCGGGGAGAACGACAATTAATTGTCATTCAGGATTTCCCCGATCCTGACGCTCTCTCTAGCGCTTGGGCGTATCAACTGATTGCTCAACAATACGAAATTCAATCGGAAATTATTTACGCAGGGACGCTATCGCATCAGGAAAATATTGCCTTAGTGAAATTAGCAGGAATTCCGGCGCAGCGGTGTACTCTTCAAAGTTTAAAAGAACGCGATTTGTCTTTATATCGGGGCTGCGTTCTCGTCGATAGTCAAGGAACGACGAGTCAACTTTTCCCTTTATTGCTAGAGGCAAATATTCCGGTTGTTGTCGCGATCGATCATCATCGCCCGCAGGATAAATTGGCAGCAGAATTTATCGATTTGCGCCCCCACGTTCGGGCGACAGCAACAATTTTGACAGAATATCTGCAAGCGGGAATGTTGCGTTTGGATGCCAATAATAAACAGCACGTTCGTTGCGCGACAGCGCTAATGCACGGTTTGCGTTCGGATACAGATCGATTGATGCAAGCGCAGGAAGAAGATTTTTTGGCGGCGGCTTATTTAAGTCGATTTTACGATCCGCCGTTGCTGAGTGCAGTGCTACAATCGTCGAGATCGCGCCATGTGATGGATGCGATCGAACGTTCGCTTTCTAATCGCGTGGTAGCGAATGGTTTTTCGATCGCGGGAATTGGCTATTTGCGGGCGGAAAATCGCGATGCAATCCCGCAAGCTGCCGATTTTTTAGTCACCGAAGAAAACGTGCATACGGCAGTCGTTTATGGTTTAGTTCGCAATGAAGAAGAAGAACGCGAAGCGATTATTGGTTCGCTGCGAACCAATAAAATTACGTTAGATCCGGATGATTTTTTAAAAGAAGCGTTCGGACAAGATTCTCAAGGACGCTTTTTTGGCGGAGGGCGCTTGCGGGCGGGCGGTTTTGAAGTTACGGTGGGTTTTCTTTCGGGCTATAATGATTGTGCTAAATATGCCAAGCTTAAATGGGAAGTCTTCGACGCGCAAATTAAGCAAAAGTTGGCGCGTTTGGTAAATCCGGGGACTGACGCAATTGATTAAGAAGCCGATGGGATTGGGGCGAGGTGGGGACATAGATAGGCATTATCGTCGGAATCCGGCTTCTTCTAATGCCTCAAAAAATGCGCTGACACCCGCCGCAGGGCCATGAGGTGCGTCCATAATCCCCGTTCCTGCATTAAGAATGATATCACTGCCGAAATCTTCGAGAACGCGGGGAACGATACTCGGAATTATGCCTGCGGAAGGAACGGGAAAAACGCGGCGCGATCGCAAGTTTTCGACAATTTTACGTTCTTCGGTCGCATCAAAAGGTAAACTGCCGTAATGAGCGGGATACAACACCGCATCGGCTCCCGCATGAGCCATTAAAGTTCCTAAAATAACAGAGTAGGCGAATCCCGTATCCGGCGAGGCGCACATAGCCCCTGCAAGGGCAGGATGGGCGAAAATGGGAACGTTAATTTCAGGATCCCGCGCTAGCGCTTCTATAACCGAGAATCCGTAAGCCAGAACGTTGAGAAGGAGTGCATTAGCACCCGCTTTAACCAACTGGCGCGCTTTTTCGTGCAAGCGGTCTGCGGCTCCGGTAACATTAACGGCATATAAAAGATTGCGTCCGCTACTGTCCCTCACTCGCTCGATAACTTCGCGACAAGCCGCAAGCCGTTCTAAAGTTGGAACTTCGGGCAAATCGCCGAGAATTTCGTCATCTTTGATTAAATCCAAGCCCGCGTCGGCGACTTCAGCAAGAATCGTAGCATGGTCGGCGGCAGTCAGACCGAGGGCGGGCTTGAAAATCGCCATAACGAGGGGGCGTTTGGGTACGGCGACGCGCGCGCGAATTCCTTCAATCCCAAATTTTGGGCGCGTTCCATATCCTTCTGGCAAGCGTACCGCCACCACTTTGGCTGCCCCCGCCATTGAATATTTCCCAAAAATCATCGTCAGCAAACTCGCAATATCGCCTTCTACATTCGCTTCAGGAAAACGAACCGTCGCGATGCTACAATCTTCTTGCGTTTCTACCTTGAGAACTTCGGCTAAATGCGATTTTAGGGAAGCATCTCGATGAGAAAACCATTCGTTCCAAGTTCCGGCAGTTTGACCGATCGCGATAACGTTGGCTTGGCGTTCGGCATCGATATTAGGAGGAAAGCGATAATCAACTTCAATGCTCATAGATTCTCTTATTCACGCGCTCAAACTTTGGAGCATAGTTTTAAAAATCTCAATTGCTAAACTCGGATCGTTATCGCGAGTAAAGATGTCAAAGTTGGGGTGAGAATTGATTTCTATTAACCAATAATTTCCCCGATCGTCACGAGCAATATCAAAGCCGCCGTAAGCTAAATCGAGTTCTTGAAAAACGGGTTGCACAAAATCTTGTATTTCTTGGAGGATTCGAGCATCGGTGATGTGTTCCGCGATCGCGCCTTCCCAGTGTAAGGGACTGAGATTTCCGGTAAAACAAGCGTTGCTATTATTTTTTCGATACAGCAATTTCAACTGGCGATTGCAAAATATGGCCCGATATTCTAATTCAATTTTAACATATTCTTGAGCGAGGGCAATATAATCGTATTCTTTAGTATTGAGATCGAAAATATTTTCAAGCGCTTTTTTGATAGAGGTTCTGTCTTCGCAAAGAAAGACATTACTCCCCGACGAACCCGAATTCCGTTTAACAATAATAGGAAGTGTAAAGTTATCGATAATGCGATCGGTTATGCTATCGATTGTATCCAGTTTTAAGTACCTTTGGTATTTAGGATCGCAGAACGGCGAGAGGAAAGACATTGTATAGGGCATTTTAATCGACGCTTTCAAGACCTGAAACGTATAGTCTTTATCGCGAAGAATTTTAGCAAGGGATTGGTCTAAAAAAGGAGTCGTGTAGTTCACAAAAAAATACGATTTTCCTAAATTGACTTTGACAATATTTTGAGTAGAGTGAATAATCTGAAAATCTATATTTAACTCTTGACAAGCAGCAATAAGTAGCTGAATATTTCCTAGCATAAAGTAGAAATTAATTAGTATTATTCATTCCGCTTTCAATCCAATTTCTTGCCCGTAGGACAGTTCGAGCGTATGTCCGTCCGGATCGCGCAAAAATGCCCAATAACCGATGGGATAGCCGGAATCCTTGGGTTCTTGAACCAGTATGCCTTCTTGTCGCGCGCGATCGCAAAGTTTGTCTAGATGCTCCCGACTCGGGCAACCAACGCCAAGGTGAGCCAGAGGTGAGAGAATGGGATGGACGGATTTTGATTCGATGAGAACGATCGCGAAAGGACGAGTGCGATCGCACAGCCAAGCCACCGCCACGCCCGTAGTAGAATCGATACGGCGGTGAATGACTTCCATCGCTGCGTAAGTTGCGTAGAATTCGATGCTGCGATCGAGTTGGGATACAGGCAGGGCAATATGAGTGAGTCCGATGTCAATGCTCATAATTCGGGTAAGTCGCCAAGTTGCTGGCGGTAGCGTTCGAGTTCTCGTTGTAGTTGTTCGCGCTGCTGGCGTTCTCGTTCGGCCTGTTGCTGGGCTAACTCGCGCTGCTGGCGTTCTCGTTCGGCTTGTTGCTGGGCTAACTCTCGTTGCTGGCGTTCTTGTTCGGCTTGTTGCTGGGCTAACTCGCGCTGCTGGCGTTCTTGTTCGGCCTGTTGCTGGGCTAACTCGCGCTGCTGGCGTTCCACCTCCAATTCCTCGCGCACAACCAACAATTGCGTCCGAACCTGCTGTTCTGCTTCCTCCGTACTGATATACCGATTTCCTTCCTCATCGAACCAGTATAAAACTTCTCTTTGAACTCCCCCATAATTGCGGACACCTCGACCGATACCTAAGCCGATTTCCGGCATCCACACTGGTTCTCGTACCTGCCCGCGATATTTCCCCTTAACTAATTTATACACTTCCAATCGTTGATGGCTGCCCCGTCCGAATTGCTTGGGATTGTAAATGACGTAGTACAGAACTCCTAACTTGGCATAAATTTCTTCTTTACTGCTGTATTCTCCGCCCGGAGTTTGGGAAACCACTTCGAGGGCTAAAACGGGTGCGACGTTGTTTTCTTCCCACATCACGTAGCTGCTACGCGAGTCCCCCCCCTTGCGCCTCTCGACATTGAGCGCTAAGAATCCATCGGGGATAACGGGGACTCTAACATTTGTACCTGTGGTGTGATACACCGCCATATCGACTCCGAAGAACCAATCTTGGCGATCGCCCCAAAGGTATTCGAGCAAGAATAATAGGAAGTTAGGGATAAAGTTCTGTTCTTCGTTATCCACGGGTGTATCGTCCGAACAGGGGAGTTCGGCGCTGCTGGGGAGATTTTGAGTTTCCGATTTTAACATTGACCAGGCCCCACTTCGTTCTATTGTCTTGAGTTTAGCAGGTCAGAATAATTGACAATGGATAAAGTTCGTACAAATTAATTGCTCTCTTGATACTAAGCAATTCGATAACCGCCTTCTCCGTAGAGACGTTGTGTACAACGTCTCTACAATTGTTAACAAAAAGTTATATAGCACTCCTTAAAAAGTCCGACCTTTTTGCAAAAAAATTGACTTTAGAAAGGATATAAATCGACTACGCTGCCATCGATAATTGTATATCCCCATTCCGGATGCTCGGCAATTTGTCGTTGCGCGATCGCGCGCGAGAGAGGACTTTTATAAAGGGTTTGCAGCGTTGCCAGAGAAGGAATATCAGTTTCGGCAGAGGTTAGGGGAACGGACGGCGCGGCGGGCAGTTCGGGCTGAGATGTTAAAGTGGCGAGTTTTTGCGCCACACTTTCGGAAGTGATAGCGTTTTTTTCAGTAAAAGAGGGCGGAAGATAGGGAACTTTTACGCCCAATTTTTGTGCTTTAATCGCTTCGTCTGCCCAACGATCGCAGCGTCGCAAAAAACCTTCCCATAAGTCCCCGGCTATCTTAGGATTTCTCAATTCTGCCCGCGATCGCGCCACCGCTGCATCTAACGGTTCGCCTTTATGAATGTAATATTGAACGCGCTCCTCTTCAAAAGCGGGATAGGGAACGCCCGGTTCGACTTCCCAATCGCGCTGGACTTGTTGGGTAGAACCGAAGGGAACGCCTTTGAGAAATTCGTCCCAATAAGGAGAAATTAAGCCTTTAGTTAAACCGTCGATAATTTTAAACGCCCATCCCGAAGGATACTCCCAACCCTGCGCGATCGCATAATCGAGTAACGCTCTTTGAAAAGCCTCCAACTGTTCGCGCGACTGCCAGGGACCTTCAAAGCGATAATTGGGAAGGACGTTGCGATCTCGTCCCCAACTGCGTGCGGATTCTTCCATTAGCGGTGCAGTAACGACAGGCGTACCTTCTCCCGATAGCGAACTTTCCTCGCCCAACAATCGCCCAAAGACAGCAAGTTTTTCCTGTAAAACCTCCCAGCGCGGGCCAAACTCTAGCATTGACGGTGAAGATGCGGTTAGGCGTTCCTCGATCAAACCGCGATCGCGCAGTTGCTTGCGCGCCCATTCCTGTTCTTTAGCTGAAAGTCCCGTCTCCCGCTCGATTTCCCTTACTTCCTTCGCTATCCAACTTCCCGCCTCCTCCGCCTGCTGCTGCAAATAACCTAAGAAAATCGCCGCCACTACTCCTCCCGTCACCTTCGCCAACTTGGGGTAGTAGGTGCGGGGATTGCCAAATTGTTGCGAGCAATCTTGAGGGGACATGGTGAGGGGAGACGGGGTGAGGGGGTGACTGGGAGACGGGGGGACTGGGAGACGGGGGACTGGGAGACGGGGGACTGATAACTGTCCTAGACATTTCTCTTCCAGACAAGTTAAAGTGGTAATGATTATGTATTACTCGGTAGCCCCTGGGGTTTAGCCCATGCAACAACAAGAGGTTGTACTCAAACCGATTCGTTCCTTAGAAGACGCGATCGATCGCTGTCAGAGGCTGGGAATGCGCGTTAGTCGCCAGCGTCGCTACATTCTGGAATTGCTGTGGCAGGCGCAAGAACACTTATCGGCGCGAGAAATTTACGATCGCCTAAACCAACAGGGCAAAGATATCGGACATACCTCAGTGTACCAAAACCTAGAAGCCCTCTCGGGTCAGGGAATCATTGAATGCGTCGATCGCTGCGACGGCAGACTCTACGGTAACATCAGCGACGCGCACAGCCACGTCAACTGCCTCGATACCGGGAGAATCCTCGATGTGAACGTAGAATTACCGCCCGAATTAATCAGCGCGATCGAACAACAAACCGGCGTAAAAATCACCGACTATCGCATCGATTTCTACGGCCATCGCAACGCCTAATTTAATCAATTGTACGGCGGTGAAAAAGAAAAGGGCAATTTTTTGCCCCGGCTTCAGCGCGAGAAAACCGAGGGACGATCGCGCCTTTTCGGTAAGATTAGGAGAGGCACAGAGAAATTAACCCTCTGGAGCCGGGAAATTTTAGATGAGTCGGCGCGTCAATTGTCGCTCTCACCTCAAAGCATTTTTTAAGCTCGGAGTCAAGGGTATTTTGTATGATGAAAGCGATAAGATCTTTATCGAACGATTGGGCAAAACGCTGGTTGAAAGCAGCATCGATTCTTCTGGTTTGCATTGCCCTATCTTGGGGCTGGGCAGAGGGCGCGCTAGCCGCAGACCGCAAGAGTCAACTGGCTAAAGGGAACGCGATTACCGACCCCAACTCGCTCTTGCAGTATGCGCTGCCGATCGATAACAAGCCCGTGCGGGTACTGCAAGCCAGCCTCGAAGAAATGTCTGACGCGCTGAGAAACCGACGCTGGGCCCCCATCAGCCGCAATGCCGCGCAAGCCAGCCGCATTTTGAGCGCGCCCGATAAAATCCTCGCTAGCATTCCCTCGGAACGGCAAGCCCGCGCCGAAGAACTCCTCAAGCAGTTGAAGGAAGGACTCGAACGACTGCGAGCCGGAGTAGAAGCGCAGGATAAAGACGCGGTTTGGAACGAGCGACGCACCCTTTTGAGCCAAGTTGGGGAAGTCGAACAATTGATGGTCACGAAATTCCCCTTTGAAGTTCCCGAAGAGTATGCCAATCTGCCCCAACTCAAAGGACGAGCAACGGTGGAAATGGAAACCACGAAGGGCAACCTGACGATTGTTGCCGATGGCTACAGCGCGCCCGTCAACGCTGGCAATTTCATCGATTTAGTCGATCGCGGTTTTTATGACGGTCTCGAGTTTCTCCCCGGTCAAAGTTTCGTCGTCCAAGTCGGAGATCCGGCGGGCGACGAGACGGGTTTTATCGACCCGAAATCAGGACAATATCGCGCCATTCCGCTGGAAGTTTTGATTAAAGGCGAGGAAAAACCGATTTACGGCAGCACGCTGGAAGATTTAGGACTGTACCTCGAACCGCTTGCCCTGCCCTTCTCGGCTTACGGAACGGTCGCTCTAGCGCGTCCTGGAGATGATGCTAACGGCGGTTCTTCTCAAATTTTCTTCTTTTTATTCGATAACGAATTGACCCCGCCGGGGTATAACCTCATGGATGGTCGCTATTCCGTTATTGGTTATCTGGTTGAGGGTAAGGAGACTTTAGGTTCGCTGCAACCGGGCGATCGCGTTATTTCAGCGAAAGTGGTTTCCGGAGACGAAAACTTAGTCCGTCCCGGAGCGTAAGCAAACGCGATCGCGATTATTGAGGACAAGCTTTTTTAAGGCGGGCAAAGGTAAATATTTAAAGATCTTCGGGTCTACTCAACCTCATATTTATTAACCTTTGCTCGCTAAAGTTCGGCAAGATAGAAAATTCAATACTTAATTAGGCTTGAGCATATTAAACTGATTGAGAAGCGTAATATTTTCAGGAGTGAGTAACTTTTGGAGCGCCGAAACTTGGTCGAGAAGTTGGATTTCGCGCTGAAATTCTGCGCGTAAAATTTCTAAATAGACTTCGCGTTGCTCCGGGTCGTTGCTTTGCTGCAAGCGATCGACCGCCAGCTTGAGATTAGTCAGGGGACGACGCATTTCTTGACTAAAATTCTCCAGCGCATCATCTTTAGCGGCGATAACGGTACTGAGGCGTTCGAGTTCGGCAGAAAGTTCTTGGAAACGCTGGTAGAGTTGCTCTTGTTTTTTCAGTCGAACTGAGATCGCGCCTAACAGTTCGTCCGAATCGAAGGGTTTAGTCAAATAGTCATCCGCGCCCAGGAGAAAGCCTTGACGAATATCGGAGCGATCGGATTTAGCCGTCAGAAAAATAAAAGGAATTAAAGCCGTGCGCTCGTTGCCTTGCAAGCGTTCGAGAACGGTATAACCATTGATTCCCGGCATCATAATATCGCAGATAATCAAACTCGGATTTTCTTGCGTTGCTAGCACAATTCCTCGTTCTCCCGTATCTGCCCCCAAACATTTAAAGCCCTCCGCTTTTAAGAGTGCTAAAATGTTATTACGCAGCGATATTTCATCTTCGATAACCAGAATAGTAGTCATAGGTTTTAATTAACAAATCAATTGGGCTACGAAAAGGGCAAACTGACTCGAAAAGTCGTCCCGATGTCAAGCTGACTTTCATAAGCGATCGCACCGCGATGAAGATCGACGCACTGTTTAACGATGGTTAAGCCTAAGCCCGTTCCGGCGATATGGGAGACATTGCCAGCGCGGTAGAAAGACTCAAACAAGTGCGATTGGGCTTCGCGAGGAATGCCGAAGCCCGAATCCTTGACTTCAAAGATAATGCGGCTATTCGCCTCGAGACTGAGAGACAATCGAACGATGCTGCCTTGGGGGGAATACGCGATCGCATTGGCGAGCAAATTGCTTAAAATTTGTCGCAACAGCTTTTTATCCAGGCAAACCGAGAACGAACCAACCGCGATCGCGCAGTCAAACAAGATAGAATGTTGCTTTCCCGCCGCGAGTTGCATCTGATACACCAAATTGCGGCAGAACGCGATCGCATCTAAAGGCTCGGGCTGAAATTGTACTCGAGCGGCTTCGGTTTTCCCCAAGAAAAGAACATCTTCCATCAGCGCCGTCATCTGCTCGACGGAAGCCTGAATTTGCTGGAGATACTGAAGTTGCTCGCTGCGCTCCCAATCGTAGCGCTCTAAGAGTTGAGCGGACGACTTAATCACGCTCAAGGGCGTGCGAAACTCGTGGGAAGCCATCGAAATAAAACCAGATTTCAGTTCGTTGAGTTCTCGTTCTTTCTCCAACGCCTTAATAACCTGGGCTTCAGCACGCTTGCGCTGAGTGATATCGCGCGCTACCCACAACGCCGATTGTTCCGATAGCGGAGAAATCCGCGCATCGTACCAGATTTCCCCGCATTCCGACTTTAAACTGTATTCAAAACTCACCGTTTCCCCACGGGCTAAAGCGTCGCGAACCGGGCGAACGAAATCTTCGGCAGTCGTTTCGCCCGTGAATCGAGCGATCGTTTGACCGATAAGATCGGTGTCGGGATCGTAAGCAATTGCGGGATGAGTGGGAATAACTTCAAGCTGAGGGCCTTCAGCTTCAACGACAAGGACAATATCTCGAACGCTTTCGATTAGCACTCGCAGACGCGCCTCACTGGTGTACAAGCGCTGTTCTAAGAGGCTTTGCTCTGCGCTTTGTCGCCCGATCTCGTCCAGATTCAGTTCCGAGAGCGCTTCGAGCAGCATCGGCAGTGCCAGCGCCCCGACTAACTCGCCGCGATCGCCAATCGCAGGAAGATATTGTTGCTGGGAGTGACGAAACAAAGCTAAGATCGTTTCGAGATTCTTGACTTCCGATTCCCGAATCGCTGGCGCGTCGGGACTCAGGCTTTCTCTCAGCGTCACCTCCGCTAAATCGACACCGAGAGCGACGGCGCGAACCGCATCTCGAGCCGAAAACCCGCCCAAAAAGCGAGAACTGCCCGTCGGCTCTGGTTCGACGACAAAGATATAGTCCGAACTCGCTCGAGCCATTGCCCCAACAGCATCCTGAAGGGAAATTTCAGCGCTTGCTGTTAAGGGATTGCGATCGATAATCCGCTCGGCTAAGCCGTCAGTCCTCTGCAACGATATCGCGTTCATCATTCTACTCAGTCCGCTCGTGCCTTTTCCTTATATCTTCGTTCATTTGAACGAACCGATCCATCCGTAATCCTGCAAAGTCTGGACTTCGGCAATTCACGGAGGCATCTTTGCGTAAGTGAGCGGAATCGTTCCTCCCAGAAACTACGGATGCTAAATTCACGATTTTTGCGGTTGTCATTTTTAGGGCAATAAATTTACTCTAAATGTAGGGATTGGAGATGTAAGGGGCAATTGCAAACTGTAGCGCCAACGGAACATCGATAATTTTTGTCCAACTCAGAAACTAGAAAGCCGTGCCACAAGCTCGGAATTTCTCTAACGCAGTCTCCTCTGCATTTTTGGGGTAAATAAAATTATCTTTCGTAATGGGAAGCGCTCGGACAATTGCCCCTTTTTCACGAAATTTTCACAGTTTTAGGGCAAAACTAGGGAATAAGTTTATTGTCCAGTTGCCGCAGGGAAATTGCCAATTGCAGCAAGAAATACCCGAATTTTAAGCGTGACTAATCTACCCAAAATTTTACCCAACACGACTCAGCCTCGAGCCGCTCGACTCCTACCCGAGGTCAGACAATATTGCGAAAATAAGTTTACCGGAAGAGTCGATCTCGAGCTTAACAACGGTTGGCGCTGTAGCCTTTATCTCAACTTAGGAAATCTTGTCTGGGCTTCGGGGGGCGCTCATCCGATTCGGCGCTGGCGAAGATTAATGAATCGCTACTATCCCCAAGCGCTGTCCGATACGCTCAGCTTGCGGGAGGCGGACTGCTTTGAATGCTGGGACTATCACGTTCTTAGCGTTCTTTTACACCGAGGTCGGATAACTGACGAGTTTATCCTTGCTGTTGTCGAAGATTTAGTCTCTGAGATTTTAATCGATTTCGTTCAGGCCGTAACTCATCAGCCGAAAAACCAGATTAGCGCCGCCGAACCACTTTACCGGATTCAAGACTCTATCAGCGTGCTACCTTCACAGACCAGTACCTGTCTGCTGCGGAAGAAGTGGACGCTAGAGTTAGAAGCGACGGTAGGACGAGTGCAGGAAAACTGGATGCAATGGAGTAATGCTGGTTTTGCGGCTTTATTGCCGGATTTAGCGCCAATTGTCGTGCAGCCGGAACAACTCGCCCAGCAAGTTCCGGCTAGTACCTATCGACAGTTAAAAACCTCCATTAACGGCAAACATTCCCTGCGCGAGCTTGCGGTTTTAACCAAACGGGAGACAATCGAAGTTGCGCGATCGCTCTTGCCTTTCCTGCGCCAAAAACTGATTAAACTGGTTGAAGTTCCAGACCTTAAAATTCCTCAAAATCCTCTCGCTAAAAGCAAGAAAGCGTCACCTCGCAGTCTGATTGCTTGTATCGATGACAGTAAAAGAGTTTGCGAGGCTTTAGAAGGAATTGTCAGCAAAGCCGGTTATGAATGCTTAACGGTTCAAAATCCCCTGCAAGCTCTGCCCTTACTGATTCAACGCAAACCTAACCTCATTTTTCTCGATCTGACTATGCCCACGATCAACGGCTACGAACTATGCAGCCAGATTCGTCGGCTGCCCGGGTTTCAAGAAACGCCAGTGGTGATTCTCACGAGCAGCGATCGGATTGTCGATCGCGTTCGCGCTAAAATGGTCGGCGCGACGGACTTTATCACCAAACCCGTCGATGCGAAAAAAGTGACTGCGGCAGCCAGACGACATTTAAAGGCACAAACCGTAGCTGCACCTTAATCATTTGAATTTTTAGAGATCGCAGTTTAAAACTCGGGTTAAAAATGCCCATTGGTCGGCAATTTCTTCAATGGTTTTCGCGGTCGGTTTTCCCGCACCGTGACCGGCTTTGGTTTCAATGCGAATTAAAACGGGTTGTTCTCCGGCTTGCGCTTGCTGCAACGCTGCGGCAAACTTGAAACTATGGGCAGGAACGACGCGATCGTCGCGCTCTCCTGTCGTAATTAAGGTTGCCGGATAAGCCGTTCCCGCTTTCAAATTGTGGAGCGGAGAATAAGCATACAATGCTTTAAATTCTTCCGCATCGTCGGGCGAACCGCACTCTCCTACCCAAGCCCAACCGATCGTAAATTTGTGGAAGCGCAGCATATCCATTACGCCTACCGCCGGGAGGGCTGCGCCGAATAATTCCGGGCGTTGCGTCATGCAAGCGCCAACCAGCAAACCGCCGTTACTCCCCCCTCGAATCGCGAGTTTCTCGGAACGAGTATAACCCTTCTCAATTAACCATTCCGCCGCCGCAATAAAGTCATCGAAAACATTCTGTTTTTTGTCTTTCATTCCGGCTTGATGCCAATCTTCTCCGTACTCGCCACCGCCGCGCAGGTTTGGCATTGCATATACGCCACCCCGTTCCATCCAGACGGTATTACTGACTGAAAAACTCGGCGTTAAAGAAATATGATAGCCGCCATAGCCGTACAAAATGGTCGGATTATTCCCATCGAGTTTTAAGCCTTTTTTATGGGCGATAAACATCGGCACGCGCGTTCCATCTTTACTGGTATAGAACACTTGCTGCGTTTCATAATCTTCGGGATTGAAATCGACCTGCGCCTGTCGAAAAATTGTACTCTTACCCGTCATAAAATCGTAGCGATAAATCGTTTCGGGAGTCGTAAAGCTGGTGAAAGCATAGAAAGTTTCGGTATCTTCTCGCTTGCCGTAAAAACCTAGCGCCGATCCAATTCCCGGTAATTCTATCTCTCGCACAAACTCGCCGGTTAGCGTAAAAATCTTAATCGCAGAATGTGCATCTTTGAGATAATTAGCGACGAAAGAATGGTTTAATAGATGAATTCCTTGCAGCGTTTCTGCCGCTTCCGGGATAATTTCTTGCCAATGTTCTGGGGCAGGATTGGCAATATCGATCGCGATAACTCGACCGCACGGCGCGTCGCGATCGCTGCTAAACCAAAATACCGTTCCTTGATTACCGATGAAACTATAGCTTGATTCAAACTCGCGAATCAGTTCCACAACGGGCGCGTTAGGTTCCTCCAAATCTTTATAAAAAACGAGATTTTTCCGTGCGGTTCCCGTCACAACTTCAATGATTAGATAGCGACCATCTTCGCTAACCTTCCCCTCAAACCCCCATTCTTTTTGATCGGGGCGTTCGTAAATTAAAATATCTTCCGATTGCTGCGTTCCGAGGGCATGATAGTAAAGTTTGTGGAAATAATTACTATCTTGAAACTGTGTTGCTTCGTTGGGTTCGTCGTAGCGACTGTAGAAAAAGCCGCTGCCATCTCGCATCCAAGATACCCCCAAAAATTTTACCCATTGAATCCGATCTGAGAGCTTTTTTTGGGTTTCTATCTCCAGGACTTGCCACTCTTTCCAGTCGGAGCCGGAACGGGAAAGACTGTAAGCTAAATATTCCCCATTTTTGCTGACTTCTAAACCCGATAGTGCTACAGTTCCATCCTCAGATAGCGTATTGGGGTCGAGGAGGACTGTTGGCTCGTCTTCAAAAGATTTCAGCGTGTAAAGAACGCTTTGATTTTGCAAGCCGTCGTTTTTAAAATAAAAGTAGCGATCGCCCTTTTTAAAGGGAACGCTATATTTTTCATAATTCCACAGTTGCGTGAGGCGCTGTTTAATGCTTTCTCGCTCTGGGATAGTTTCGAGATAGCTGAAGGTTAGACGATTTTGGGCCTCAATCCAGGCTTTTGTGGCTTCGGAATCGGCTTCTTCTAACCAGCGGTAGGGGTCGGAGACGAGAGTTCCGTGATAGTTATCAGTGCAGTCTTGTTGGGGGCTATCGGGATAGGAGAAAGAAGTCATAATACAACTCTAGTTGTGAGAGGGGAAGATTTTTTTAAAAATTGGGCTTGCTTTTTTTGAGGATTTTGGATATAGTATTTAGATAATGGAAATCCGTGCAAAAATATTAATTATGTCACTATTTCCAGTATCTAAAATATACCTTAAACCTGCAAGATAAGTCAATAAAAAACAAAAAAAGTAATTTTTTGAATGAAGTTAAGTAAACAAAAATCAAGCAGACCTTGTAAAGGATAAATTCCGATAACGTAGAAAAGCAAGTTTTAATTTTAACCTCTAAAATTTTGTCTTGATCCGAGTATGGTAAAAATCCTCAGTCGTAAATCTCTCGGAGTCGATCGCGTCTATGACATTGGCTTAGCAGACGATCATAATTTTGTTTTAGCGAATGGTTGCGTCGCTTCAAATTGTTTTAACAAATCGCACTCCACCGCCTATGCTTACGTGACTTATCAAACCGCTTACCTAAAAGCTAACTATCCGGTTGAGTACATGGCGGCGCTGCTGAGTGAAAGTAGCGGCAACTCCGATAAAGTCAAAATTTATATCGATACTTGTACGCGAATGGGAATTCCGGTGGAACCGCCGGATATTAATCGATCGCAGGTTGATTTTACGCCGGTCGGTCGCTCAATTCTCTTCGGACTGTCGGCGGTGAAAAATGTCGGGAAAGGGGCGCTTGATGCAATTTTAGAAGCCCGAGCGGAAGCGGGAGGAGCATTTGAGAGTATCGGCGACTTGTGCGATCGCGTCGATATCCAAACCGTCAAACGTTCCGCCTTAGAAACCCTGATTGCTTGCGGCGCTTTCGACAACATCAATCCTAACCGCCGCCAAATGCTCAAAGATCTCGATTTAGCGATCGCCTGGGCGCAAAATCGAGCCAAAGAACGAGAAAGCGGTCAAACTAATATATTCGAGCAATTTCAGCCCTCCGTAGGAGCGAGCGACGAAAATCGTTTCGATCGCGCCCCCACTTCCCCTCCCATCGAAGATTTTTCCCTCCAAGAAAAACTCAACCGCGAAAAAGAATTGCTCGGATTTTTCGTCTCCGAACATCCCCTTTCAGCCCTCAAAACTGCTAAGCAAATTCTTGCCCCCGCCAGTATCGGTCAGCTTTCCCAACAACCCAAACGGACGCTAATCAGCGTTGTGGCAATGGTAACGGGAGTAAAAACGATTATGACCAAAAAAGGCGAGCGCATGGCTTTCGTCCAGATTGAAGATAGCACCGGCTCGACCGAAGCGATCGTCTTCCCTAAAATCTACGAACGGGTTCAAGATGCGCTTTTTGCCGACGCGCGCCTAATTATTTGGGGAAAAGTCGAAAGTAAAGACGATAAAGTTCAACTCCTGGTTGAAGATCTCGAAGCCATCGAAAGCGTGCAGATGGTAACAGTCGAACTCACTCCCGCCCAAGTTCAAGCGCAAGCACAAACGCTTAAAAACATTCTCCAGACTTGTAACGGCGATAAAAACGCACCTAAAATTCCGGTTGTCGGGATTATCAGCAGCGCTAGCGATCGCCAGTTGATTCGATTCGGGCCGCAATATTGGGTGCAAGATCGACAAGCAGCAGTAGCAGCGCTGAAAAATGCTCGTTTTGCCGTGCGCGAAGAATATGTCGTACCGCAAAAAACATCTTAAACTGAGAAGCGATCGCTGTTTTTCGATGTGAACGATGGAATTAAAAATTGGCTGGCTGTACCCAACATTAATGAGTACCTACGGCGATCGCGGCAATGCAATTTGCTTGCAACAACGGGCGCTGTGGCGAGGGATTGAAACCTCAATCGTGCGACTCGATCGCGACTGCGACGCAAAAACCTTTGAGGAAGTCGATATCTTTGTCGGTGGCGGCGCGCAAGACCGGCAGCAAGAAATTGTGATGCGGGATTTGCAAGGTGCAAAAGCTTCGGCAATGCGCGCTGCGATCGAAGCGGGCGTACCGGGCGTGTTTACTTGCGGTTCTCCTCAATTGCTGGGACATTACTACGAACCCGCCCTCGGACAGCGAATCGAGGGATTGGGAATTTTGGATTTAGTCAGCAAGCATCCCGGTTTTGAAGCCAAACGCTGCATCGGAAATTTAGCGTTTGAGATTGCCGCTTCTCCCTTAGCCGAAGAATTGCAGGCAATGTTAGGAAAACCTGCCGTCATTATCGGTTTTGAGAATCACGGCGGACGGACGTATTTAGGCAGCGTGCAGGCGTTAGGAAAAGTATTGCGCGGTTACGGTAATAATGGCGAAGATGGGACGGAAGGAGCATTTTATCGCAACGCGATCGCGACTTATTCCCACGGCCCCTTGCTGCCCAAAAATCCCTTCGTCGCTGACTGGCTGCTGCAAAAAGCCCTCGAGCGCAAATCCTCGCAAGCCGTTTCCCTTGAACCGCTAGATAATACTCTTGCACTGCAAGCACGCTCGGCCATGTTTAAGCGATTGGACTTAGCCACTTTAGCCAATACGCCTTAATATTGGGGTAGAACTTGGCGTGCAAGAACTGCAAAAAGTAGAATATAGTAGCTTTTTGCACAAAGCGCGATCGCTGTTTTGGAATTGCAACGACAATTCCCAACCGGGAGAAAAACCTCTGGCGCAACTCGAATCGAGACGGCGCGAGACTGCCGCTCTCGATCGCTTCGCCAATTCTACTTTATATTCCTAGCGGAAAACATCAAAAGCCATGTCCGGAAATGTAATGGAACGAAGCGCGACTGGGCTGCTGGTTCTGATTATCCCAGTAGCATTTACGGTCGTTTTTTTGTACGCAGCTTGGCCGATCCTTTTAGCAATAGGCGTGCTAGCCTTAGCCCTAAAACTGTGGCAAACCTATGCTTGGCAGCAATTAAGCGCGCAAGTGAATCCCTTTTTCAATCAACTGGTTAAAGAAAATCAAGGCTGTCTGACACCGCTTGATTTAGCCGCAACTGCTAACCTCAATGCGTCTACCGCCAAGCACTACCTCGAAAAAAAAGCCGAAGAATACGGCGCGCAGCGCAAAGAAATTCGCGATCGAGGGAGTGTATATTACTTCCTAACAGCAAGTTCTTTAGGCAGCATTCTCGATGCGAGCGAACCCTTCGGAGATATCGATAGCGAAGATGCGCCCGAAGTTGATACGGATGACGCTGTTAGCGCGCCCGTCCAGTATTTTTCAACCCAAGATGGCGGTTCGATTTCCAGTCTTATTCAAGCCGATTTAGCGAAGCGGTTAAACGTCAAAGACTACAAAATCAGTCGTTATAAAACGAACGATGACTTTGGTGAATGGACGCAAAAGCTCGACCCGGAAGGGATTGCCTGGAAGTATCAGCCGGAAGATAGAATGTTTATACCGCAAGTTTAGAGCACTGTTGTTATGAGAGCGAGCTAGAAATCAAAACCCGCCCTCCCCGCATTCTATTTAATTACAACCGCCTACTTAAACAGCCGAAAAACCGTCGTGTCATGGGAGTAGGTAGAAGAGTATCAGTGAGACTTGCACCGTAAGCCAACTTCTGAAGGAGAAAAATTTTAGAGCCTGTCTTAAGATAGGAGAGAGATTTAAGGCGAACCTACAGCCACCGAGAGTTAGAAGCTCGGTACGGAAGCAGACACACCCACTTGCAATGTTTGGAAATACTCACGCGGCGATCGCTAAAGAGAATGTCAACCAAGCGTCATAGCAGCGACACTCAAAAGTCACATCCCTTGCTTATCTTAATAAATATCAGCCCGACCTCTTGCTTATATATACCACCATAAGCTTCTCGCACCCCGGGCTGATATTTTCTAGAGTTGTCGTAGCAACAACGAGATTGAGTTTCCCTTCATAGTGGTAGTCACATCCTGGCTATTTCTATCGCCCTCTGGTTTCCAGAGGGTGTTTTTTTATAGGCTGACGAGTTGCGTAGCGATCGATTAGTAGTCAGCATTTGCTCGATAAATGTATACTATAAATAAAATATATTGATGCCATTATTGCAGCCACTCCATTATTCGCTTGTGTTTGCTGAGTGACCAAAAATATTAATACTTTTAAGCTCGTTACAGAATTAACAGTCGGCAATTTCTTCGCTGCGGAGCCATAACTGTATATTCTCATGAAGCCATCCCAGAATCAATACAGCCATCTGACCGCCATCGACCGAACTTATCTATCCTTTCCCGCTCGTTTTTTATTGGAGCGTAACTTAATTCAAGGCAAAGTCTTAGATTTTGGCTGCGGTTTTGGGAACGATGTCAAGTTGCTTGGAAAAAGAAAACTGGACGTTCTCGGCTACGATCCTTACTACTTTCCTGACTATCCGAAAGGAAAGTTTTCAACGATTCTCTGTTTCTACGTTCTGAATGTCTTATTTCCGGAAGATCAAGCACGAGTTTTGATGGAAGTTTCCCATCTTTTAGCAGCGGAAGGTAAGGCTTACTTTGCGGTGCGGCGCGATCTGAAACGAGAAGGCTTTCGGGAACATTACGTTCATAAAAAGCCAACTTACCAATGTCGCGTTAAATTGCCTTTTCGTTCGATTCACCTCGATGAATCTTGCGAGATTTATGAATATAGACCTTATAACGATTGCCGCAATTCCAACAACCGATGTTTATTTTGCAATCCCTCTAAAAACTTGACTTTGTTAACTGAATCTGCTAATGCTTATGCAATTTTTGACCCCTATCCGATGAGTCGCGGTCATGCCCTTGTTATCCCCAAGCGTCATACGGCGAATTACTTTGATATTCCGTTTGAGGAACAATCGGCGTGTTGGTTGATGGTCGATCGCGTCCAAACTTTTTTGAAGCAAGAATTTAATCCTGACGGTTTTAATGTGGGGATTAATGTCAGTCCTGCGGCCGGTCAAAAGATGAAACACGCGAGCATTCACGTTATCCCGCGCTATTGGGGAGATACGGGGGCGAAGAAAGGCGGGATGCGATCGGTAATTCCGAAGTAGATTCTAATGGATAATGGATAATGGATAATTGATAATGGATAATTGATAATTAATAATTGACAATGGATAAAATGGCGCTAAAGTTTAAAAATCGCCCAAACCATTAATATTTTGTAGGGTGGGCAGCGCCCACCAGCAAAGACTTTAGCAAAGACTTTAGCACTTCAAAACGCAGACATTTCGTAGGGTGGGCAGCGCCCACCAGCAAAGACTTTAGCACTTAAAAACGTAGATTCACGTTTTAAGTAATGCTATATTTCATTATCAATTATCCATTATCTCGTGCATTTCGTGCCGTCGGGAAGTGTCGCGCCGGTCAAAATTGCGCCGGTCATTTTGACGAACCATTTATTACCCGATCCCATTTTTGCGCCGGTTAAGTCCGCACCGCTTAAGTCTGCACCGCTTAAGTCTGCGCCGATGAGATTTGCACCCTTAAGGTTGGCGTTTCTTAAGTTCGCTTCGAGTAAATTAGCGCGGAAGAGTTTAGCGCGAGAAAGATCTGCACCTTCAAGGTTGATGCGATGCAGAAATCCATCGCTGAGATCGGCGTTACTGAGGTTGGCGTTACTGAGATTGCGGCGCGAGAAATCTCGTTCTTTTAAATCCATACCGCTGAAGTCGCGCCCGCTTAAGTCTGGATCGGAACGGTAGTGGCGAACGTGAGAGGAAGCGCGATCGTGGTGTTCGCGATCGCGGTTGGGCGTGTAAGGCGAAGAGGGCGCGTGGGAAGCGTGGGAAGCGTCGGACTCTCGCGGTTGTTGGGAATAACCATTATTGGAGGATGAGTAACCGCGCTGCGAGTAACCGTTGCTAGAAGAGGAATAACTTCGCTGCGAATAGCCATTGTTATAGGTGGAATGGCTGTGCTGCGAGGAGCTATGCTCGGAGGTAGAATGGCTGCGTTGCGAGGCGTGACCGTAATTATAGGGCGATCGCGGAGCGGATGAGTAGCCGCGCTCGTAGGCGGATTGCGAAGCGGATGAGTAGCCGTTGTTATAAGAAGATGAGGACGACGATTGCGAAGCGGTTTTCGAGGAACTGCTCCGGTGGGAACGTAATTTATCGCGCGCTTCGTTAATCGCCTTGATCTGATCGTGGGCTTTTTGCTGGAGTCGCTGATTTTCTTGAGGGATGCGATCGGGATGCCAAACGAACACCAAATCCTTATAAGCCTGGTTGATCTCTTCAAGAGAAGCCCCAGGTTCTAATCCCAACACTCTGTAATATTGAGCCAAATCGTCCATTCGCGTTCCTTTCCCTCTTTGGCTTACTTATGCGACAGCATTTCCTCTCATTGTCGTTCCCCTCTCGCAATCACGCCATGAAAATATTCCGAAGATTTGTGTAGAAATTCCCACACCCTACTCTCAGCGCTTCTACAGACGATCGTATCGCAAGGCTTCAATCTTTGGCGCGAACTGCTGCTACGAGATCGTGAAAAGGCTGCCAGTTATCCTCCTGCGCGATCGCTTCCCACGCCGACTCAATCACCGGGCGCAGCAACGCCGTTTTCGGATTTCGTTCCCGCAAGCGATCGCGCACTCGATCCATTTCCTCTCCCGGCAACTCATTCAAACAGCGATAATAAGTCTCGCACCATGCCTCAGCAATTTCTCGCGGTAAATCTACCCCCTCAATAACCCTCGTCACCGACGAACGCCATTCGCGATCGAAGCGTTCTGCAAGCCCTGCAAAAAAGGCATGGTAGGCGACTTGCGACTCTTGCAACAACTGCACCGTTTGCCCGACTAACTCCCTCGCCATCTCCTCCGGAAGTTCCACAAAACCGAGCTTTTGCAGCATCAACTGCTGGTAAGCCGCAAAATAATACTCCGAAAAATTCGCCAATTCCGCCTCTAAATCTGCCTTCACCGCCACCAATCGCAGCGGCGCTTGCAACATTTCCAAATTCAGTTTGCAAATTCCCGGTTGATTGCCGTAACAATAACGTCTGCCGCTGTCGAAATAAGCCGCCGTAAAATCGAGATTGTAAGTCGGAATGAAAGCATACGGCCCGTAATCGAAACTTTCCCCCGCGATCGACATATTATCCGTATTTAAAACCCCGTGACAGAAGCCCGCCGCCATCCACTGCGCCGCCAAGGTTGCCACCCGCTGCACTAACTCCGCATAGAAGCGCACGTAACGATCTTCGGCTTGTGGGTCAATTTTTGGATAATAAACCGCAATAACATGGTCTAAAAGTTTCGCAATTAACTCCGGTTCCTGGAAAAAATGCAGCCGTTCAAAGGTTCCGAAACGAATGTGAGAGCGACTAAAACGCACCATCACCGAAGAACGAGTCGGCGAAGGTTCGTCACCGCGCCACAGCGACTCCCCGGTTTCAATCAAACTCAAACAGCGCGAGGTCGTTACGCCCAACCGATGCAACGCTTCCGCCGCTAAAACCTCCCGCACGCCGCCCTTAAGCGTCAATCGTCCGTCCGCCGTGCGCGAATAAGGCGTTCTTCCCGAACCCTTCGTCCCAAAATCATACAATTCCCCATCCCGACCGCGTACCTGTCCGTAGAGAAAACCGCGCCCGTCCCCCAAATAGGGATTGTACTCGCCAAACTGATAGCCGTGATAGCGCAGGGCTAGGAACGGGCGAACCCCCTGAAACAAGCCGAAAGCTTCGATAAAATCATCGTCTCTGACTTGTTGGGGATCGAGTCCCAGGATTTTTAGGAGCGCATCGTTGCGGAAACGGAGGAGATATTGAGGAAATTCGGCTGCTGTTACGAGATCGTAGTAATCGCCGCCGAGGTCTTCCAAGGCGGTTTCGTAGGGCAAAGAAAGAAACGGATTTGTCATGTAAGATGAGGGGAGCAATGCTGTTACAGTCTAACGTTTTACACCTATCAACGATTCTTTCGAGCGATGCCCGATTCAATTATGTACCAAGAGGATGCTTACGTCGTCCTCGAACCCGACCAACCCGAAGTCTTTCTTTCGCCGGAGGAATTACTCGAAAAGCTTGAAAATATTTTACGCGATCGAGAAGACATACCGCGAGATTTAAAACGCTTTTCTACGGTCGGCGAACAAGCGAAATATTTAATGGAATCCTCCTGCGAGTTTGATGTTGCGCCGGGGCAATATCTTCAATGGTATGTCGTTCGGTTAGAAAAATAGTTCGGTAAATTACCAATTTCAAAATTAAACCGGAAACTTAAAAACGAGCAAAGCCTGCCAGGAACTCAAGTTCCTGGCTGATAGCTGAAACCCGTTGAAACGGGTTGGATACATCTGAATTTCCCAGTCTTCTGAAGAGGACTTGAGTTATTAGCCTTGGATTTGAACCCAAGGCGGGCTGTGCGAGCAGGTTTAAGCTTAAAGTTGACAATAATGCGCCCTTACGCATTCCTAAAGAACTTACTCGTTTCCCGTGGAAATCAAAGCCGCTTCCACCCAATCTTGTTTGGGCTGATTCAACTCAACTCGAATTCCGGGGCCGAAGAACTTCTCAATTTTTTCTCGGCGTTGCTGCCAGGTTTCTAAGGTCATGAAAGGAGATTCAAATTCGAGAACTAAAGTATAAGAACCGTCTCGATTTTCTTCGCGCACGCTTCGGAGGATGGGTCGTTCTTCGTCAGTGGGACTCAACCCCAAACGCTGTAAAGAATCGTCTAAATGAACTTCTTGGCCGTAGCGAAAGCGGGTTACATCGCTGCGAATTTGATTTTGGATTTTGGTGGCTTGCTGTTCGCGCAGGGCGACGACTTCAGGGGGGGTTTCTTGGCTGTAGGTGGCGGGTTTGAGTTCGGCAGCTTTCAGGGCGAATCCACCGAGGAGGATGGGACCGCCGTAAAAAATGCCGATAAGGTCAAGAGTGGGGTTGAGGTTGAGGAAGTAGGAGGTAATTCCGATGAGGGTCATCGCACCGCCGACGACTAAACCGAGGTTGCCAAGAGAGATTTTTCGGAGCATGAAGGTATTTATAGATTAAGTGCGATCGCGCAATTGCAGCGCTTTCTATTTTCGCACGAATTTGGGATGCGTTAAAAACCGACGTTTGCAGCGAGTCCCGAAATTTCAGCGCCCAACTCAGCCAACTCTGCATCGAAAGGGGAATGCCAAGCAAATCCCTCTCCGTGGATAAGCGGGACTAAGCAGGGGATTTCAGCGCGGGAAACCAGCTTGGACAGTCGTTCGATGGCGGCGGGAATGCAGAGGGTAGTGGCGATGGGCGACAGCTATATAATAAAAGCTCGAAGGAGAGATCGATCTCGTGAAAGCGAGCGGCGGTCACGTTCGTCAATTGATGCAGATGATGCGCTCGGCTTGTCAGACAGCAGCGACGCGAAATCATGCCAAAATTCAAGCGGAAGATGTGACCTACGCCATCAACCAACAACAGTTTAATTTCGAGCGATTTTTGCCCGACGAACACTATCCTTTGATTGCGCGCGTTTGTCTGACTAAAAATGTAACAAAAGACGAAATCGGGCAGTTAATGCTGTTCAATACTTCCGTGTTGGAATATAACGGCAGCGATCGCTGGAATTATCCCAACCCGGTCGTGAAACGCAGTGCATTTTTTCAACAGGCTTTAGAGGCTAACCTCCCATGACAGCCGCGTCTCGCACCATTTTAGACGACCCTTTTTTAGAGCTAAACGAGCAGGAATTTGCACAACTGCTGACGTTTTTAGATTTTGCTGAAGGATTGACAATCGGTTTTATCGAGATTAATTTTGTGCGGGATGGGGATATTTTGATTGAAGCTTTGAAGCAACATCCCGATTGTGCGGAGCTTCAGATTGAAGTGATGGATTTTTCCCGGGAACCGGACTTGAGATTTTTGCGGGATGCCCTAGTGCTACGGCTGGAAAAACTCGCCGTTACGGACGGAAAAAAATTAGTCGTTATTTTGCGCGGATTGGAAGCGGCCATTGGCACTGATAGCATCGGTTCTTACCCGCCCGTTCTCCAAGATTTAAACTTTGTTCGCGATGCGTATCGCACTAGCGTTCCTCACCCGATTTTATTCTTTTTGCCCGACTATGCCATCGCGCGCGTTGCTAAGTATGCGCCAGATTTTTGGGCGTGGGAATCGACGGTATTAACCTTTAAAACTTTGCCAGAAACGCGCGAAATAATTCGCAGTCAAGCGCTAGATTCTATTCCTCCCACAATCGCTTCCGAGGAAAACCAAGAACAAATCGATCGCCTCGGGCGGTTGCTGATGGAATATCATCCTTCCGGACAGCCAATCGCAGCCAAAAATTTAGCGACTTGTGCCGATATTTACTACAAATTGGGGCTGGCTTACCTCACCCAAAAACGAGCCTATAAAGCTGCCGATTATTTCCAGGAAGCCCTCAAACTGGCAGGGGAACGGCAAGATAATCAGTTGCAACTGAGTATATATCGTCAGCTTGGCAATGCTTATGAAGAGGCTCGCAAATTTGACGAGGCGATCGCAGCCTACAATCGCGCGCGGGAGTTGGCAGCAACCATCGGCGATCGCAGCGGAGTAGCAGCAGCATGGTTTGGTTTGGGGAATGTAGCGTTGGCGTTGCGACAGTTCGAGCGTGCAAAAGACAACTATCAGCGCTGTTTGGAGATAGAAAAGCAAGAGGGCGATCGCTACAGCCAAGCCAGTACCTACCACAATTTGGGAATCGTTGCCCAAGAATTGCGAGACTGGGACACCGCGCGCGAGTATTACCAACAGGCTTTAGCAATCGACATCGAATTCAGCGATCGCTACAGCCAAGCGAGTACCTACCACAATTTGGGAATCGTTGCCCAAGAATTGCGAGAATGGGACAGCGCGCGCGAGTATTACCAACAGGCTTTAGCAATCTACATCGAATTCAGCGATCGCTACAACCAAGGCAAAACCTACCACAATTTGGGAGGCGTTGCCCAAGAGTTGCGAGAGTGGGACACAGCGCGCGAGCTTTACCAACAGGCTTTAGCAATCTACATCGAATTCAGCGATCGCTACGAACAAGGCAAAACCTACCACAATTTGGCAATGGTTGCCCAAGAATTGCGAGAGTGGGACACAGCGCGCGAGCTTTACCAACAGGCTTTAGCAATCTACATCGAATTCAGCGATCGCTACAGCCAAGCGAGTACCTACCACCAATTGGGAATCGTTGCCCAAGAATTGCGAGAGTGGGACAGTGCGCGGGAGCATTACCAACAGGCTTTAGCAATTAAGATCGAATTCAGCGATCGCTACAGCCAAGCGAGTACCTACTGTTGTTTGGGAAATGTGGCGATAGATTTAGAGGAATATGAGGAAGCAAAAGCTAATCATTTAAAGTGCTTGCAAATTTGGGCAGAGTATGGCGATGAATACAACATCCAAACCTTCTCGCTACCCTGTCTTTCCCAAATTTACCAAGCCACCCAAGACGAAGAATTCTTAACATCGGCGGCGACAATCTTGGGCGTTTCGGCGGCGGAATTGCAGGGGATGTGGGGCGGATAAAAAGCTATAATCAGATTAAAACAGCAATCAATCTACAAACGGGCTTGCGTCGCGTGGCAAGGGATCGATTTCATAACATTGTTAAAGCAGCTTTAATCAAAGACGGGTGGAACGTAACGCACGATCCGCTTCAGCTTAAAGTCGGCGGGGTTGAAATGGAAATTGACCTAGGAGCAGAACGCCTATTGGGAGCCGAGCGAGGTGACGAAAAAATTGCGATTGAAGTCAAAAGTTTTTTAGCAAGTGCATCGGCAATTTCAGAATTTCATACTGCTTTGGGACAATTTATTAATTATCGAGCGGCTCTGCGACGAGAAGAACCAGAGCGCTTTCTTTATTTAGGAGTTCCAGAACTCACTTATCATACATTTTTTCAGCTTGATTTTCCCGCACAAATGCTTCAGGAAAATTTAGTCAGTATCGTAGTCTATAACATCGATAACCAGGAGATCGTTCTCTGGAAGGATTCATGAATAAATCGATCCAATATTCAGAAATCGTTAGAGATTTACTTCTACAATATGCTGAAGTTAAGCCTGCTTACGGAGATTTTGAAGTCGCGACTATTTTCGACTTAGAGAGACATCATTATCAAATCTTGCATTGGGGCTGGCATCATCGCCGCTGGGTTCACCATTGCACCATTCATTTGGCAATTCGGAATGAGAAGATTTGGATTTTTTATAACGCGACAGAACACGATATTGCAGCAGATTTGGTAGAGCTTGATGTGCCGAAGCAAGATATTGTTTTAGGGTTTCATCCGCCTTCTATTCGTCAATATACCGATTATGCGGTAGGTTGAAGGGGAGAGGGAATGATGGGGCGCTCTCCTGTACCCAATTTAGATGTGTTTTTGCTCCGCAGTTTTGAATGGTTGAATTTAATTCTAAGATAAGATGATTGAACTAAAAGAAAGCCTGAGACAACAATTAGAGGGGTTAAACGAAGAGCAATTAAAACAAGTTGCTAACTTTATCGCTTTTTTAGAATTTGTGTCCCACCCCAAGCCAACTAACGTTTCCTTCAGACAAACTTTAACTCCTGAAAGACGCGCTCGACAATGGCAAGAATCTGTAAAGTGGGCGGGAACATTAGGGGTAAACTTACCCGAAATAGCTCTCCATCGCGATACGATGTATGACGAATGACTCGATATTTACTCGATACTAATATTCTGTTGCGCGCTTACGATCTCTCTTCATCTAGCTCTGAAGTAGCTGTCAAAGCGATTTCTTTGCTGTTAGAACAAGGAGATGAGTGCGTACTAACTGCCCAAGTCTTAATTGAATTTTGGGTAGTTGCTACGCGCCCTGTAGAAGTTAATGGTTTGGGATGGAATACTGCCAAGACACAGGACGTTGTAGAGATGCTTCTACAACAGTTCCCCCTTTTAGAGGAGTCCGATCGAGTTTTTTTAAACTGGTTAGCACTCGTTAAGACTGGAAATATTATCGGAAAGCGAACTCATGATGTGCGTCTGATTGCTGTCATGCTATCCCATCAAGTTTCTCATCTTTTAACTTTTAATCCAAGCGATTTTACTGCCGTGTCAGATGTAGTAATCGTTCATCCTCAAGAGTTGGTTAATCGTTCTGCAACTTGAATTAAAATCAAATAAATCGTAATTTTTACAACTTCACCGATGGGGTTCTGAATACCGAATGAGTTCGCTGGATGTTTCCGGGTTATGGGGGTTCGGCGGTCTGTCATTTACCGTTGGGTTCGCGAGCTTGCAGACCCAACCGGAGATAATATCGCTGCGATCGCGTCGGCTTTACAACAGATCGATCCGAAGGCGGCTGATACCTTTGTCCGGTTGTATTTGGGGGAATATTTAACGGAAATAGGAGAGGAGTAGGTTCGCCTTAAGCCAATGGTGCGTTACGCTTCGCTAACACACCCTACGAAGCTACGGAGCTATATGTAGCACAACTGTAGGAGCATAGCACTGCTCTGCCCTACAAACCCAAAATTTCGGTAAAATAGAACATTGCTTGCCCGATCGCCGTTTTTAACTTACATCACTGAGTTGAATCTGCGTCTTTTTTAGGGCGATAGTCACCCATCGCTGATAACCCGATAACTCTAATGACCGCAATGCCCCGCCGCTACCACATCACTACCTTCGGCTGTCAGATGAACAAAGCCGACTCGGAACGCATGGCTGGCGTTCTCGAAAATATGGGATTGCAATGGTCTGAAGATCCCCTGAGTGCAGATGTGATTCTCTACAATACCTGCACGATTCGCGATAACGCCGAACAAAAGGTCTATTCTTACCTGGGACGACAAGCCAAACGCAAGCACGAACAGCCGGATTTAACCCTGATTGTTGCCGGTTGCGTCGCCCAGCAGGAAGGCGAACAATTGTTGCGCCGCGTCCCGGAGTTAGACTTGGTGATGGGCCCGCAGCACGCCAATCGCTTGCAAGATTTGCTGGAACAGGTATTTGCGGGCAGCCAAGTGGTTGCCACCGAACCGATTCATATTGTCGAAGATATTACTAAACCGCGCCGGGACAGTACGGTGACGGCGTGGGTAAACGTCATTTATGGGTGCAACGAACGCTGTACTTATTGCGTCGTTCCCAGCGTGCGCGGAACCGAACAATCCCGCACCCCGGAAGCAATTCGCGCGGAAATGGAGACGTTGGGACGGCAGGGTTTTAAGGAAGTGACGCTGTTGGGGCAGAATATCGATGCTTACGGGCGCGATTTGCCGGGAGTTACGCCAGAAGGACGATACCAACACACGCTGACGGATTTATTGTATTTCGTCCATGACGTGGAAGGGATCGATCGCATTCGCTTCGCGACCAGTCACCCTCGCTATTTTAGCGATCGCCTGATCCGCGCTTGTCAGGAACTCCCCAAAGTTTGCGAGCATTTCCACATTCCCTTCCAATCTGGCGATAACGAGGTTCTAAAAGCGATGGCGCGGGGCTATACCCACGAAAAGTACCGCCGCATTATCGCCCGCATCCGCGAAATGATGCCCGATGCGTCAATTAGTGCCGATGCAATTGTTGGTTTTCCCGGCGAAACCGAGCAACAGTTTGAAAATACGCTGAAATTGGTCGAAGATATCGGTTTCGACCAACTCAATACGGCTGCCTACTCGCCGCGCCCGGGTACGCCCGCCGCGCTGTGGGACAATCAGTTAAGCGAGGAGGAAAAGAGCGATCGCCTCCAGCGACTCAACCATCTCGTTTCCATCAAAGCTGCCGAACGTTCGCTGCGTTATCTCGGACGAATCGAAGAAGTGTTAATCGAAGACCAAAACCCCAAAAATTCGGCGCAAGTGATGGGGCGGACGCGCGGCAATCGGCTGACGTTCTGCAACGGTAAGATTGAGGAGTTGAAAGGAAAGCTCGTTCGGGTCGAAATTACCGACGTGCGGGCTTTCAGCTTGACGGGAAATGCCTTGGCTTAGTGATAATTTTGTCAAGTCTTTTTATCAAAAATTAAGATTAGAGAGAGCGAGTTTACCCGGAGTCGGTAGGGACATAGCATTGCTATGTCCTCATTTTTTGAAATGACCTAAAAAATGCAAATTGAATGGCAAACCGCCAAAACCTACGAAGATATCCTTTTTCACAAAGCCGACGGTATCGCTAAGATAACGATTAACCGCCCTCACAAGCGCAATGCGTTCCGCCCGAAAACGGTGTTTGAACTGTACGATGCGTTTTGTGATGTCCGCGAAGATCCGGAAATTGGCGTTGTATTATTCACTGGCGCGGGTCCGCATACGGATGGGAAATATGCCTTTTGTTCCGGCGGGGATCAAAGCGTGCGGGGCAAAGCAGGGTACATTGACGATGAGGGTACGCCGCGCTTGAATGTGTTAGATTTGCAACGCTTGATGCGATCGCTCCCCAAAGTGATTATTGCGCTAGTTTCAGGATACGCGATCGGGGGCGGTCACGTTTTGCACCTCATTTGCGACCTGACAATTGCTGCCGATAACGCCATTTTTGGGCAAACAGGGCCGAAAGTCGGGAGTTTTGACGGCGGTTTTGGTGCATCCTACCTCGCGCGCATCGTCGGGCAAAAGAAAGCACGAGAAATCTGGTTTCTCTGTCGCCAATATAATGCCGCGCAAGCACTAGAAATGGGGTTGGTGAATTGCGTCGTTCCCGTCGAACAGCTTGAAGCGGAAGGGATTCAATGGGCGCAAGAAATTCTTGAAAAAAGTCCGATCGCGATTCGCTGTCTGAAAGCTGCCTTCAATGCCGACTGCGACGGGCAAGCCGGACTGCAAGAACTCGCGGGCAATGCCACCTTACTCTACTACATGACCGAGGAGGGAAGCGAGGGCAAACAAGCGTTCCTCGAAAAACGCAAGCCAGATTTTCGTCAATATCCTTGGTTGCCTTAAGCGGTTTACCTGGAGGCTTTTAATAACAAAACCGGACTTTCAAAGCAAGTGCGCCCTAAAAGTCCGGTTTTTGGCTTGAAGCTCTCGATTAAGCAGCTTTGACGGGTGGTTTAGATGTCGCCACGCTCTCAAGCTCGGTGGATTGTTCTGCAACCGTGTAGCTGGGGATGCAGTCTAACCTCAACGAGTGTTCCAGGATCGCAAAATCTTCTTGCAAGTGACTGCTGTAGCCATCGAAGGCTGGAGAGCCGATGCTACAGGCTTTCCAACATCCTCGAACTGGAACGCCAAGTTGCTGGCACTGTCCCCCGCGCCGCCCTTCGGGCTTGTAATATTGGCAACACCGACAAGTTGACATTGAGAAAGTTTGCGCTCTCATAAGTCTTTAGTTCGAGTAATAAAGTGGATTAACTTTGCCTTCAAAATTTCGCTACTGCTTTAGCTTGCCTTGAAGAAAAACCGTCTTAACAATTTGATACAAATCGCGATCGCTGACTCATTTTATTTATATAAGATCGGCAAGAAAATGAACGCCGATTGGACTAAAAACACTGGGGATCGCGAAAAACTTTATTTCATACACCCTGACCAGTTAGTTTTTATTTTCTCTTTATCTAGAATAGTCTTTACTTTCATGAGGTCATTTTTTTTTTAAGACTTTCTTTAGACTTGGTAATGTAAAATTTTGTTAAAAATAAGAGTTGGCTTTAATCAGAGCAGAAAGAGATAAGAAACAGTCCTAAGTATTTAGACAAAAAGAATGTGAAGAGCGCACTCTCGTATCAGTGATTTCTCTCACCCAATCGGTAAAAATACACACTTCTTAACCGTCTTAAGAAAAAGCAGTTCCCTTCCAAGAAACCTTTCGCTAAACTGGAAGGCCAAACTTCCTCTAAAAACGGTTCGCAATGAAGAGACGCACTTCCGTTGAAACTTCCCAAACCCCTAGCCCCCATTCCCGACTTGCAGCCGCCTTAAGCTGCATGGACGTACAACTCGAAGCCGAGCTAGCAAGATACCGACGACAGCGCCACGAGAGCGAAGACAGTACAGCGCCGAAACGCCCAACCCCTAGCGCTTATGTCGGCTCGCGCCGCACGACTTCTTTGGGAACGACGGAAGCGCCCGGATCGATCGCACCCCTCGTGCCGATGAACGAGCCAACGGAAGCGCCCTCCCCCGAACCCTTGTTACCGCCAGCGCAGGGCGAAACGCTACCGCCCCCCTCAGAACCGCCAACCGGAACCGCGCCCTACTTTGCAACGGCTTCTGAGAGCGCATCGGCTCCTAACGACTATCTCGAATCCTCCGAACAACTGCTACGCGGTCTCGATCCCGAACCGATCGTTCCCCCCGCCCCCCCACGTTCGGTTAGAGGCCCCAATCTTGCCGATCGCCTCTTAACCCCCTTGGGAGTCGTCTCGATGCTGCTGCTGTTAATATCCGGAACTCTTCTAGCCGCCGCTCTCATCGATCCCGCCCTCGTGAGTAAAATTACCGGCTCTCGCGCGCAGAAATCCAAGACTACCGTCGCCGAAAATCCATCCCCCGCCGCCGTTCCTGCGGCTCCTACTAACAGCCAATCGCCCAAACTGGAGACCGACGAGTTCGTACAGTTAAACCTGGATAATTTAAGTACGGTGGAAGGCAGTCCCAAACCCGCAATTCCTCCTACGCCCGCCAGTTCGCCCGTCGCCGTTCCTCCGCTTCCGCCCGCCGCCGTAGCGCCCGCCGACAATTCTTCCAATCTCACCCGCGCGCTCATTCCCCCCGTTAACCCTTCGCCCGTGGCTTCGCCCTCCCCTGCGACTTCCCCATCGAGTAATGTAGAGACGGCTCCCGCTCCCAAACAGGGCGATCGCTTCTACTACGTTATTAGCAACTATGCAGGCGAAGCTTCCTTGCAACAAGCAAAAGGGACTGTTCCCGATGCTTATCTGCGTCAGTTTGGCGGCAGCACGCAAATTCAAATGGGAGCATTTCTGCGACAATCAGAAGCAGAAGGTCTTGCCAAGCAACTGCAAGCCCAAGGGTATTCAGCTTCGGTTTATCATCGATAGGTCAAACCAAGATGGGATTATTCGATCGCACCTTGCAAAACCGGCGAGCCAATGCTAGTCGCTCGAGCGCCGCGAACTCCGATCCCGAAGGGGAGTTGGGAGAAACGCTAAGGGCAATGCAAGAAGAATTGCTCCTGTTGCGACAGGCGGTTGCCAGCGCGATCGCTTTGCAAAAACGCACCGAGCGCCAGAAGTTGCAAGAAGAAGCCGTCGCTGAGGGCTTGCAGCGTCGGGCGAAAGAAGCTTTAAGCCGAGGCGATGAAATTTCAGCCCGAGCCGCCCTGACTCAGCGCCAACCTCATCTTAAAAATGCTCGCACTTTGCAAGCGCAAATCGAGCGGGACAGCGAGACAATCCTGCAAATGCGGGCTAACTTGCGCCACCTCGAACAGAAGCTGAGCGAAGCGCTAACGAAACAGCAAATGTATGTGGCAAGGGCGCGATCGGCAGAAGCCACGCGCCGCCTCTACGAACTCTAATACCTTCCCTCCGGACGTTGTTAGTACCCTGAAGCTTTCCTTCCTGACTATGACTGCCGCGCTGCCCCAATCCATTCACCTGGCCAATTCCGAGGCAACCCTAGAACTCGGGCGCAAATTAGCCCAAACCTTGCCCCCCAATAGCGTTATTCTCCTCGAAGGCGATTTAGGCGCGGGAAAAACGACCTTTGTACGAGGACTTGCGATCGGATTGGGCATTAACGAACCCATTCTCAGTCCGACTTTTACGCTCATTAACGAGTACGTTGAAGGACGTTTGCCGCTCTATCATTTTGATTTATATCGTTTAGAATCAACAGAAACCGCCGAACTTTTCCCCGAAACTTATTGGGAAGGAATTGAAGTCGATCCCGGCATTACGGCGATTGAATGGGCGCAGCGTTTGCCCTACAAACCGCCAAGCTATCTCAACTTACAACTCGAGCATACCCCCACTGGAGAGCGCCAAGCAACTTTAATGTTTATCGGGTTAGACAATATTGCTTTTGCAATGAGTAATGAGTGACCCTGCTTTGAGGAAAGTTTTTTTAACGACTAAAGAGTAGGGACATTTCCTGGGAAAGTCCCTACATTTCACAAGCTGCGAACTCAAACAAAGAGGACAGGCTAAGTCAGAATTTTTGTCGATCGAAAAGATTAATTCTTGTCATACCAATTCCCATAGGTTTTGCACTATTCCCCAGAGCGAGGGCATAACAGTGTTATGCCCCTACAGACAAAATTTAGTGCATTGAAAATGAGAATTGGTATCAGCCTTCTAAAATCGAGAAATCGAGCAACTCTAATCGATATAACCGATCAGCGTATCGATATCTTCAATATCGTTAGAAGCGACGGGACGATTCCCCATAACGCTGTACTCTTCGTGAACCACAAGATGTCCTTTGGTAACGGGGCGATTTCCCGAAATCGCTAAACTGTTCGTCACTTCTAAGCCGCTCGAAAAAACCGGGCGGTTTCCAGCAATAGAACCGACAATCTCATGATGGCTGGGTTCGATAGGGCGATTGTTGGGCAATGATAAAGGTTGGTACACTTCAACGTCAGAATTTTTAGAAGCTCGGACTAATCCACCTTTGTCGTTTGTCTTTTCCATGTTTTGCTCCTTAACTTTTGATGTTTGTGCTAACTTTTCTTTAGCAGTTTTGTTATTAACTTTTTCAGACTTCGCGCTCGACGCGGGAGCCGTTCTGGCTTTTGGCGCTGCTTTAGCTAGTTTAGCTTTTTCTGCGGCTTCTTTGGCTTTTTTTGCCTCCGCTTCCGCTACTCTGGCGCGTTTTGCTTCTTGTGCTTTTTTCGCTTCCGCTTCCGCTGCTTTAGCTAGTTTAGCTTTTTCTGCGGCTTCTTTGGCTCTTTTAGCTTCGGCTTCCGCCGCTTTCGCCAGCTTCGCTTTTTCTGCCACTTCTTCGGCTTTTTCAGTCTCAACTTTTGCCGCTTGGACTAATTCTTCTTTTGCTGCTTCTTCGGCTTTTTCTGCTTTCTGTTCTGCGGTTTTTGCGAGCTTCGCTTTTTCCGCTGCTTCTGCTGCTTTTTCTGCCGTGACTTGCGCCGCTGCTTCCGCTGTTTCTACTTTTTTAGGTTCGTTTTGAGTTTTCTCGGTTTCAGTTTCTACACTCATTGGACTTTCCTCAGTATTGCTTTTTTTTAGGGGAGTAACTGGAGTAGTTTTGCGTCTTCTTGCGTTTCTGCTGGCGTTTCTGCGGGCGGTCGTCACGATAATTTAGCGGTTCTCTAAGGCGAACAGTTCAAAGTTGTTGGACTCAAAAGGCTTCGAGGGTACAGGCCGATCGGAGTTTAGAACGAGGTATATTAATAAAGTACACCTATCTTCATCAAGAGTCTATCAAAATTTATCAATTGATAAATAAGTGTTACGAAAAGGACAGGTTTCGACTTCCTAAATTCGTTAAAATAGAGTACAGGCGTATGGATTATGCTGTTGTCCGCTCAATCGTACTCTTTCTTAGCTCATGGTCTCTCCCTTCGATTTGCAAGCCCCTTTTGAACCCACGGGGGATCAACCCCGCGCGATCGCGCAATTAACCGAATCCCTGCGTTCTGGACACCCGATGCAAACCCTATTAGGGGCGACGGGGACGGGAAAAACTTACACCATCGCGCGAACGATTGCCAATGTCGGTCGTCCTGCCCTCGTTCTCGCTCATAATAAAACGCTTGCCGCGCAATTGTGCAACGAACTGCGCCAATTTTTCCCCAATAACGCAGTCGAATATTTTATCAGTTATTACGATTACTACCAACCGGAAGCTTATCTTCCCGTCACCGATACTTATATCGAGAAAACGGCTTCGATTAATGAAGAAATTGATATGCTGCGGCATTCAGCAACGCGATCGCTGTTTGAACGGCGCGATGTCATTGTTGTTGCTTCGATTAGCTGCATTTATGGGTTAGGAATGCCCGCCGAGTATCTCAAAGCCGCGATTCCATTGCGGGTGGGTGAAGAACTCGATCAGCGTCAATTATTGCGCGATTTAGTGGCAGTGCAATATGCGCGCAACGATGCCGATCTCAAACGCGGGAACTTTCGCTTAAAAGGCGATGTTTTAGAAATTGTTCCCGCTTACGAAGATCGCGTCATTCGTCTGGAATTTTTCGGTGATGAAATTGATGCGATTCGTTACCTCGATCCAGTGACGGGAGAAATTCTTCACAGTCTTTCTGCCGTTAATTTATACCCCGCGCGCCACTTCGTTACCCCCGACGATCGCCTCGAAGCTGCCTGCCAAGATATTGAAGCAGAATTAGAAGCGCGCTTGGTAGAATTGGAAGCAGAAAATAAACTCCTCGAAGCGCAACGACTAAGACAGCGTACCCGCTACGATTTAGAATTGCTTCGGGAGGTGGGTTATTGTAATGGCGTAGAAAACTATTCGCGGCATTTAGCAGGGCGTAAAGCAGGAGAACCGCCCGAATGTTTGATCGATTATTTCCCTAAAGATTGGCTGCTTGTCGTCGATGAATCTCACGTTACCGTGCCGCAAATTCGCGGGATGTATAACGGCGATCAAGCGCGAAAAAAGGTGTTAATCGAGCATGGGTTTCGCTTGCCCAGTGCGGCAGATAATCGTCCTTTAAAATCGGAAGAATTTTGGGATAAAGTTGGACAGTGCATTTTTGTGTCTGCTACACCTGGGAATTGGGAAATAGAACAATCCGAGGGAAGAGTTGCCGAACAAGTAATTCGTCCGACGGGCGTACTAGACCCGGAAATTTTTGTGCGCCCGACGAGCGGACAAGTTGACGACTTGTTGAGCGAGATTAAAGAACGAGTTATGCGCCAGGAACGGGTACTAATTACCACGCTGACGAAGCGGATGGCGGAAGATTTAACCGAATATTTACAAGAGCGAGCCGTTCGGGTGCGATACTTGCATTCAGAGATTCAATCGATCGAACGGATTGAAATTATCCAGGGGTTAAGAAATGGCGAGTTTGATGTTTTGATTGGGGTGAACTTGTTGCGGGAGGGATTGGACTTGCCCGAAGTCTCTTTAGTGGCGATTATGGATGCGGATAAGGAAGGGTTTTTGCGGGCGGAACGCTCCTTAATTCAAACGATTGGACGGGCGGCGCGTAACGTGCGAGGACAGGCGATTTTATATGCGGATAACCTCACCGATAGCATGGTGAAGGCGATGGAAGAAACGGAACGCCGCCGGGGAATTCAAGAGGCGTATAATAAGATGCACAATATTACGCCAAAGTCAATTGTGACGCGATCGAGCAATTCAATTTTGGCATTTTTAGATATTTCCCGTCGCTTGAACTCCCAACAATTGGAAGATGCTTATACCCACGCCGACGAACTTTCTCTCGATGAGATTCCCGATTTAATTCAACAGTTGGAAGCGCAGATGAAAGACGCGGCGAAGAACTTGGAGTTTGAGGAAGCGGCGAAATATCGCGATCGCATCAAGAGTTTGCGCGATCGCTTATTGGGGCATTGAATGCCGCACAATTCAACGGATAATTAGGGTCGCTTGAGTAGAGGGATAAGACCCAACATTCAGGGATATTGGTTGGGTCGCGCTGTGCTTGACCCAACCGACTGCTATATCAACCCCGCTTTATTCCGTTTTCGGCTTATCGACAGCCGGTTTTTTCCAGAACTGAGCTTGCCGAAGTACCCCATCTCCCAATCGGGGCTATTATACTCACTGTTGCAATCTGGTTTAACCCTTGACTATTTCGCGCGAAGAACGAATCGAATCTGTAAAAGTTGGTGTTATCGGCGGTTTGGCATTTTGCATCGCTTATGGTTTGACAGTAGCAGTCCATACGCTCGAACTTCCAGTTTTAGCAGCCTTTCAGGGCAATAATACCGTTGAAACTGCCTTGTGCTGGGGGGCAGCGTGGGCAAGCGGATTTTTATTTGGCGTAACCTATCGCTACATCGTCCGCGATGAAGATAACCCGCACCTCAAATCCGGGGCAGTAGCGGCTTTCGCGATCGTGCGGGGTGTTGCACCAATCGAGCTAGAACGCGATTTAAGCGAGCATTTTCTCGTTTGGATCATTTTTGGGGGAGAGAGCCTGTTTTGTTGCTTGTGCGCGTTTTTTGCGATCGATCTGGCGTTGCGGAAGGGGTGGGTGCAGCGGATTGGGCGAGGCTGAGGGGAATGATGCCAGAGCGTAATTACGAATGATTGGGTTACTCTACAGGCAGACTAATCCTGTAATAAATTGATGTAGCATCGCCTTGGATAAAGATTCAATCGTACCGCCTTCTTCTTCCAGGTGTCCGCCGATCGCCAACATCGCCAAACCGTGCAATAATGCCCATAATGCTCGCGCCATCGGCTCCGGATTGCCCGCTCGAAAGATACCCGCAATTTGTCCGCGCGCGATCGCATCGGCAAAGGGTAAATACGTCTGTTTCGCCACCGCAACCATTGCTGCATCTGCTTTTTCCGGATTTGCCCCATGCGCCCCAAACATAATCCGATAGCGCGCTGGATGTTTCAGGGCATAACTCACATAGGTTAAACCACCTTTTTCCAATTGCTCTAAGGGAGTGCTTGCCGACAAAATCGCTGTTTCAATCTCCTGTTTGAAGCGCTGAAACCCTTCTCTAGCGACAGCCGCAAGTAACGCCTCCTTATCGGCAAAATGGCGATAGGGGGCGGTATGCGATACCCCCACTCGTCGCGCAATCTCTCGCAACGACACTTCGCTGGCATCTTTTTCCGCCACTAAATCTAAAGCGGCATCAATTAAGGCTTGGAGTAAATCACCGTGGTGGTAACTCTTCTTCTGCTGCGTCATCGCGCTCTACATCGTCCCTGAAGTGTTATGTTAACACTGTCAACATTTTGTGCTATACTTCAATGTTAACAGCATCAACATCGGAGCATACCATGACAGAGCAAATCGAAGCTCGCGACTTATTTCGCGCCGCCTACGAAAACCGTTACACCTGGGACAAAAACTTTCCCGGTTATACGATGAATGTCACCTTAAAACAAGGCGATAAGGTAGTTACGGGTAAAGCGCGCGTCAATCGCGATCTCAAAGCGGAAGTTTTCGACGTAACCGATGAGGAAGCGAAGAAAGAAATCCACAATCAACTCTGGGAAACATCGATTCACCGCATTCGCCGTACTTTTGATGAAACTCACGGCAACAATACCTTTAGTTTCGGCGATACGGATGAAACCGGAGCGGTTGAAATTCTGATGGGCGGAAAAGCAGAAGGCGATCGCTACAAACTCCGCGATAATGAAGTGTGTTTGGTTCACCGCCATATCCACGGCGTTGTCGTCACCATTCACACTTTCAGCAGTCACAATACCGGAGAAGGATATCTTTCTCATCGTTACGACTCCCTGTATACCGATCCTAAAACTGGCGAACCGAAAGGCAGCCGTAGCGAGTTTGAGGATACTTACGAGAAAGTCGGCGATTACTATATTTTGAGCGATCGCGTCATCCGTTCTGACGACGGCGACGTAACGGAGTTCGGATTCTCTGAAATTAAACTGCTCGAACCCGCATTAGTTTAAGCACCTGAACTGATATTACCGCAAGCGTAGAGACATAATTTTATCTATCCTTTTGTCTCGCGCAATTCACCCAAAAACGACAAAACCCCCGCTCCCACAGTAAGGAGAAGGGGTTTTGCTTTAACCATTATTGAGTTTAAAAACTCGAACAGTTGAGCTTAGCCGTTGATCGAAGGTGCGGTTAAAGCTACAGGTGCTTGTTCGCCACTTGCCAAGTCTAACGGGAAGTTGTGAGCGTTGCGCTCGTGCATTACTTCAAAGCCCAAGTTCGCACGGTTCAGTACGTCTGCCCAGGTATTCACCACTCGACCTTGAGAATCAAGGATCGATTGGTTGAAGTTGAACCCGTTCAGGTTGAATGCCATCGTGCTGATTCCCATTGCCGTGAACCAGATTCC